>JAHITL010000074.1 GCA_018817545.1 Patescibacteria group bacterium | reverse complement strand
TGATAGTAAACAGACTTTGCGAGGTTATTCAGTTAGTCAGGATTTAATTATTAAAGTTAGAAAAATGGATCAAATTAGTCAAATTTTAGATATGGCTGGTACGATTGGTATAAATCAAATAGGAAACTTATCTTTTGAAATAGATAAACCAGAAAAACTTAAAGAAGAAGCAAGAATTAAAGCTTTGGAACAAGCTAAAGTTAAAGCTGAGGCTTTGTCAAAAATTGTCGGAGTAAAGCTTGGTAAAATTATTTCTTTTAGCGAAACATCCAGTGAACCAAGTCCAATTTATAATAACTTTTCTATGACATCAGCAAAAGAAGATACTGGAGGAGTTCCAGCTCCATCAGTAGAGGCTGGTAGCAATGAAATTACAGTTTTTGCAACAGTTGAGTATGAAATATTATAATGCAAATTCTGCTTTTAACAATGTAAAAAAATATTTGCCTTACTGTTTTAATTTTGCTATTATCTAAGTATTAAATTATCTAAAAACTCTATGAAAAATTCACTTTTTACAGTTTATATTGAACGAGATGAAGACGGTATATTTATTGGTTCTATTCCAACTGTGCCTAGTTGTTACGCTGAAGGAAAAACACAAAAAGAAATGCTCAAAAACCTACAGGAAGTTTTAAAATTGTGCCTCAGAAATATTGACATTAGAGAAATAGAAAAAATAAAATTTATTGGTATTCAAAATTTGGAAGTTGCATATGCCTAAGCTTATTTCAATAAAACCAAAAAAACTTTTTAAGATTCTTTCATTTCTTGGGCTTAAAGAACGTGATGCCGAAGGGTCTCACGTATTTTTTAATCATTCTGATGGACGCACAACTGTCATATCTATGCACAACAGAGAAATAAGCAAAGGACTTCTTAGAAAAATTTTGAATGACATTTGTTTATCAATTGAAGAATATGATAAATTAAGAAAATAAATTTAATATACTATTATAATTTTATGTCAAAAATTAAAAACATAATTGCTCGTGAAATTTTGGATTCTCGAGGTAATCCTACGATTGAAACTAAAATTATTTTAAACAATGGATTATTTGCTAAATCTAGTGTTCCTTCTGGAGCTTCAACTGGTATTCATGAGGCAACGGAATTACGTGATGAAAATACTAAAAGATATGGAGGACTTGGAGTTCTTGAAGTTATTAAAAATATTAAAACCAAAATTACGCCAGAATTAATTGGAATGGATGTAACAAAACAAGAAGATATAGATAATTTAATGATAAAATTAGATGGAACAAAAAATAAAAGTCAATTAGGCGCTAATGCAATCTTATCAATTTCGTTAGCTTGCGCTCGCGCTGGCGCGTTAACTGAAAAAAAAGAATTATATGAATATATAAACACAACTTATAATCTACAACCTATAACCCGCGATCTTCCAACTCCTTGTTTTAATGTTTTTAATGGTGGCAAACATGCTGATACAAATTTAGATTTTCAAGAGTTTATGATTATTCCAGCGCTAGATACTAGTTTTAAAGAAAAAGTTAGAATGGGAGCGGAAATTTTTCATGAATTAGGTAAAACATTAAAGCAGGCTGGTTTTGATACTGACGTTGGAAATGAAGGTGGTTATGCGCCAGATATTGTTTCTAGTATTCAAGCTATTGAATTAATTATTGCCTCTGCAATAAAAGCAGGCTATACTCCTAAAAAAGATTTTGGCTTAGGGATCGATGTTGGCTCATCAGGTCTTTATGATCAGCAAACAAAAAAATATATTTTTAAATTAGATAAAGCTTATTTTACTAATACAACTTTAATAGGTCTTTATCATGAGTGGTTAAAAAAATATCCAATTGTTTATTTAGAAGATGGCTTAGCTGAAGATGACTGGCTTGGTTGGAAAGAATTAACTGAAGAACTTGGCCAAAAAATGCTTGTTGTTGGCGATGATTTATTTGTTACAAATGAACAACGATTGCGTCAAGGTCTTAAAGAAAAAGTAGCTAATTCTATTATAATTAAACTAAATCAAGTAGGAACTTTAACTGAAACAATTAATTGCGTTAAATTAGCACAAAAGCATAATTATAAGATTATAGTTTCTCATCGCTCAGGCGAAACTTCAGATGATTTTATAGCTGATTTAGCAGTAGCTATTGGAGCTGAATATATAAAATCAGGATCTTTATCTCGTGGTGAAAGAGTGGCAAAGTATAATAGATTAATGGAGATAGAGGAAAATTTAAATTTCTAAAATTTTCGACTCAAAAGAGTATTCAAATGTATACTTATTTGTATTTTATATTTTACATTATTTTTTATGATTAAAATAAAAAAAAGTTTTTTGCCAATGATTTTAATTATTTTAGATGGTTGGGGGATAGCTGAGTCTAGTATGGGGAACGCTATAGCTTTAGCTAAAACCCCAACATTTAATGGATTATTGAGAAAATTTTCTTCAACTAGTCTTTTTGCTCATGGAAAATATGTTGGGTTACCGTCTGATCAGCCTGGAAATTCTGAAGCAGGACATATGAATATTGGCGCTGGTAGGATAGTTGAACAAGATGTTGTTAAAATCAGCGAGAGTATTAGTAATGGAACTTTTTTAAAAAATCCAGCTTTTTTTGAAGCAGTTAGACATGTTAAAAAAAATAATAGCAAACTTCATCTGATGGGAATGATTTCTACTGGGATGAGCGCTCATAGTGATCCGAATCATTTAATAGCTTTGTTAAATTTAGCTAAACACTATCAAGTTAAGGAAGTATATTTACATTTATTTACTGATGGTCGTGATTCTCCAAAATATTCTTCTTTAAAATTAATTCAAGATATAAAAAAATCTTTTAAAAACGGTGAATGTATAGCTACTATAATTGGGAGATTTTATGCTATGGATAGAACGAAAAAATGGGATAGAACAGAAAAAGCATATAATGCTTTAGTTAGTGGAATTGGCAAGCAGATAGATAGTCCTGAAGCGGCAATTACCGAAAGTTATAATCGTGGAGAAAGTGATGAATTTATTGAGCCATATATTATTTATAATAATGGCAAAATGACTCCACGAATTAGTGATAATGATAGCGTTATCTTTTTTAATTTAAGGTCAGATCGCGCTAGACAATTATCCAAAGTTTTTGTTCAAAAAGAATTTTGTCAATTAAATAAAACTTGTTTTGAAAGAAAAAAAGTTTTAAAAAATTTACGTTTTGTCGCTATGACTGATTTTGGTCCAGATTTAGATAGTATTTTAAGCGCTTTTCCTAGCCCTGATATTAAAGAAACATTACCAATAGTTCTAAAAAATTTAAAACAACTTTATTTAGCAGAAACTGAAAAGTATGCTCATGTTACCTACTTTTTTAATGGGGGTTATGCTGATCCAATAGATGGTGAGGAAAGAGAATTAATTCCATCTCCCGATGTAAGATCTTATGATGTTATTCCAGAAATGAGCTCTAGAAGATTAGCTAAAGAGGTTATTGATAATTTAAATGAAAAAAAATATGATTTTACTGTTTTAAATTTTGCCGCTCCTGATATGATGGGGCATACTGGAGATTTAACAGCTGGTATAAAATGTTGTGACAAAGTTGATTGGTATCTTGGCGAGATAGTTAAAGAATATTTAAAAGTTAATGGCACAATTTTAGTTACAGCTGATCATGGAAATATTGAAGAAATGATCAATTTAAAAACTGGAGAAATTGACACAGAACATTCTACTAATCAAGTGCCTTTTATTTTAGTTAATAAAAGTTTAGGAAATAAAATAAAATTAAGAGAAAAAGGAAAATTAAGTGATATAGCTCCAACTATTTTAGAGTTATTAAAAATAAAAAAACCAAAAGAAATGACGGGGAAAAGTTTAATAGTTAAATAATTTTTTTTAAGAAATAATTTTTAATTTTATAATTTTATAATTTTTAAATAAATTCTAATTTTTCACCGCAAAAGCGGGACAGGTAATTTTTAAATAAACTTTTAAATTCTGAATTAATTAAAAATTGAAACATTAAAAATTATTTATAAATTTAAAAATTTAACCTAAATTATAAATAAATCCTAATGACCGAAATCCAAAATTCAAAACTGTTTTGAGCATTTGAATATTTGAATTTGTTTAGAATTTAGAGTTTCTTTTTATATGATTAATAAAAATCAACAAATTAGACCAAAACCGGTAGTACTAATAATTTTAGATGGATGGGGAGTAACTCAACCGTATAGTGGTAATGCCATTAGTCAAGCTAATATTGCCAATATTAATAGCTATATTTCTCAATATCCTGCAATGACACTTAGAGCTTCTGGAGAAGCGGTTGGTTTACCATGGGGCGAATCTGGAAATAGTGAAGTTGGACATTTAAATTTAGGGTTAGGTAAAATTTTCTATCAAAATTTACCTAAAATAAATAAATCGATTAGCGATAATAGTTTCTATCAAAATGAAGCGCTTTTATCAGCTTTTTCTCATGTTAAAAAAAATAGATCAAAATTGCATTTACTGGGGTTAATTTCTAGTGGTAATGTGCATTCTTCCATTGATCACTTAGAAGCTTTAATAGCTTTTGCTAAAGAGCAGGGGATTGAGCAGCTTTTTATTCAAGCTATTTTAGATGGAAGAGATACTTCATATAATAGTGGTCTTGATTTTGTTAAACGGATTGAACAAAGTTTAGCTAATAATAGTTTAGGCGAAATCGCTTCTTTGTCTGGTCGTTTTTATGCTATGGACAGAGATAATCATTGGGATAGAACTGCTAAAGCTTATGAAGCAATGGTTTTAGGTAAAGGCAATCAAAATCAATCAGCAACAGCAGCTATTACTGAAAGTTACGAAAAAAAAATTTTTGATGAAGAATTTACTCCAACAGTTATTTGTAAAAATGATGGAACTCCAAAAGGTTTAGTGGAAGATGGAGATGCTGTTATATTTTTTAATTTTCGCGCTGATCGCACTCGCCAAATTACTAAAGCTTTTGTTCTTCCAGGACTTATTAAATTTAAACGTGATAAATTTTTAAAAAATTTGTCGTTTATTTGTTTTACAGAATATGAAAAAGCCTTGCCTGTGCAAATTGCCTTTCTACCAGAAATAATTGAACAAACTTTAGGAAAAACAATATCACAAGCTGGATTAAGTCAATTAAGAATAGCTGAAACTGAAAAATATGCTCATGTAACTTATTTTTTTAATGGTGGCGATGAAACTAAATCCTTAAACGAAGATCATATTTTAGTGTCTTCACCAGGAGTTGTCAGTTATGATTTAAAACCGGAAATGTCAGCATCTGAGGTAACAGATAGGCTTGTGAAAGAAATTAATAATGATAAATATGATTTTATTTTAGTAAATTTTGCTAATGCCGATATGGTTGGTCATACAGGCAATTTAAAAGCAACAATTAAAGCAGTGGAATTTATTGATAAATGCGTTGATAAAATTGTTAAATCAACTCTTATTAAAGATGGTGTAGTTTTTATTACAGCTGATCATGGCAATGCAGAATGTATGTTTAATATGCGAACAGGAATGATTGATAAAGAGCACTCAAATAATTCTGTACCTTTTATTGTAGTCGGCAAACAATATGAAGGAAAAAGTTTAAATAAACAAGATGCGCCAGGAGGTGATTTAAGCATGGTACAATCTCAAGGAGTTTTATCTGATGTTGCCCCAACTATACTTAAAGTAATGGGCATAGAAAAACCAGAAGAAATGACTGGGCGAAGCCTAGTTTAGTTAAAAGTCGGAGTTAGTTAAAAGTCTATAAAGTCCATAAAGTCAAAAGTTTTTGAAACCAAATATGATAAAACAATTATTTCATGGAAAAATAAATAGTATTACTACCGCCGCTTTATTAATTGCGGTTTCTTCTTTAATTAGTCGATTTTTGGGTATATTTCGCGATAGAATTTTAGCTGGACAATTTGGCGCTGGTGATACTTTAGATATTTATTATGCAGCTTTTCGTATTCCTGATTTAGTTTTTAATTTATTAATTTTAGGAGCTTTATCAGCTGGCTTTATTCCAATTTTTACGAGTTTAATTAAAAATAGAGAAGATGGCATTGATAAAGAAAAAAATAAAGAAGCTTGGCAAATAGTTAGCGGCATTTTAAATATTGTTATAGTTAGTTTAATATTTTTATGCGCGCTTGGAATAACTTTTGCTCCATTTTTTATGAAATTAATTACGCCTGGTTTTAGTGGTGAAAAATTAATTTTAACAATAGCTTTGACCAAAATCATGTTTTTGTCCCCAATCTTTTTAGGAATTTCGGCTGTGCTTGGTGGCGTTCTCCAATCTTTTAAAAGATTTTTTGTTTATTCACTTTCACCAATTTTTTATAATATAGGAATAATTATTGGAGCATTATATTTTACGCCATTATGGGGAATCTATGGTTTAGCTTGGGGAGTTGTGCTAGGCGCTTTTGCCCATTTTATTGTTCAATTACCAACAATTCTTCATTTAGGCTTTAAATATTCTTTTCAATTTAATTTTAAAAACAAAAAAATTAAAGAAATTGGCGCTATGGTAGCGCCTAGAACAATGAGTTTGGCAATTTCACAAATTAATTTAGTTGTAATAACCATTGTTGCCTCAACTTTAGCAGGCGGATCATTAACAATTTTTAATTTTGCAAATAATTTACAATCTTTCCCTGTTGGTATTTTTGGTATTTCATTTGCTGTAGCTGCTTTTCCTGTTTTGTCAGCAGTAGCTTTTAATAAAAAAGATTTAGTTAAAAATATTTCTTTAGTAATTCGTCAGATTCTATTTTTTATAGTACCAGCAACAGTATTATTAATCACATTGCGAGCGCAAATTATTCGTGTAGTTCTTGGCTCTGGTCAATTTAGTTGGCAAGACACTATTTTAACTATTAATACTTTAGGATTTTTTTCATTATCTCTTTTTGCGCAAGCATTAATTCCTTTATTAGTTAGAATTTTTTATGCTCGACATGATTCTAAAACGCCATTTATTATTGGAATAATTGTGGCAATTATTAATGTTTGGCTATCTTTATTATTATCTAGTAAAATGGGCGTAGCTGGTTTAGCATTGGCCTTTTCTATAGCAAATATTCTTAATTTAATAATACTTTGGTTAGCATTACATTGGAAAATCGGCTCGCTAGATGAATTAAAAATTTTAATTTCAACTATTAAATTTTCAGCAGCAGCAATAGTTTGTGGAGTAGTGATCCAAGGAATGAAGTTAGTTATTTGGCAATATATTGATATGACTAAATTTTGGGGAGTTTTAACTCAAGGCATAACAGCGGGTTTAATGGGTTTATTTATTTATTTAGCTGTTTGTTCATTTTTAAAAAGCGAGGAATTATTTGATTTTTGGCAATCAGTCAAACGCAAAATATCATTAAAAAAAGTAAACATCCAAGATCAAAGCGAAGCGCGGGGAATATAGAAGCAGGAATATGGTAATTGTTTAATTAATTTTATAAATAATTTTA
>JAHITL010000073.1 GCA_018817545.1 Patescibacteria group bacterium | reverse complement strand
TTTTTTATCAGACCCAGAAAAAATTATATCCTCGCTTTTTTTACCACGCAAAGTCTTCATACTTTGCTCACCCAATGCCCAACGAATAGCATCAGCTGTATTAGATTTTCCAGAACCATTTGGTCCAACAACAGCCGTAATTCCTCGTCTATTTTTATCTAACATACCAGGAAAAACCAAAGTATTTTTATTAGCAAAAGATTTAAAACCTTGTATTTCTAATTTTTCTAAAAACATAAAAGTTAGTCAAAAGTTTATAAAGTCTATAAAGTTAAAAATGTAAGAAAATCTACAATTGTTCTTTTGGGACCGTCTATTAAATTGTGTCTAATATTTTTTGTCATCTCGAACCCTGTAATCAAAGTGAGAGATCTATAATAGCTTATTTTTAAACAAAGCCAATTTTTAAAAACAACCTGTGCCGAACTGACACATATTATAGATCTCTCACCTTGCCAAATGCGCAAGGTTCGAGATGACAAAAAAGTGTTGAAATAACAAAAAAAGAAATGACAAAAAAATACTAGACACAATTTAATAAACGATCTCGTTCTTCTTCGCATTATAGCAAAAAAAATATATTATAGAAATAAAAAAAACCCTTCAAAGGTTTGGGGTCTATCATCAAATACCGTATTCGGCGACAGGTTCATTATAGCAAAAAATATATATTAAAAAATTATCACTAGTTTCACTAAATCTTCTTAAAAAACTTTTATTTTAATACTGATTGATAATTTTTTAACATAAAAATAACATCAATTTTTAAATGATTTCGAATCCAATTTTTCTGTTTTTCATTACTAATTAATTCTCCTAATCCATGCATAATCTGATTCTCTTTAACCTTTTCAATAAAGACTATACAATCAAGCAAATATTCTTTTACTGTTTTACCTATCAAATTTTTTTACAACCTCGATATTAATGTCCCAATAATTCTTAATAAAATAATGAATATCAAAAATATCTCTCATAGCAATTTCATTTCGCATAAGCATAATTTTTTTGACTTATATAATTTAGTAATTAAATTGCTCATAATGAGTTTATATACTGGAATATTGATATTTCCTTATTCCCAGTATACATTATTATCAAAAGAAAAGTTAAATAAACTATTTTTTAAAAAACAGAAAAAAACTGTAGAGCTAAAAAATGACTAACAATAAACACTATGCTATAAACAAAACTAAATAATAAGGAATAAAATATAGTATTTGCCCATTTATTTCCTTTTTATCTAACTCATTTTTGGTAACAACGATACCAAATTTAAGATTTTTATTTTTTATGTAATCAGTTAATATCTTAAGATTTTTATTATCTATCTTGTTTGAAAATTTTACTTCAATAGTCAATAAAAAACCTTAAAACGTCAACAACTGCTCTTTTATAAAAAACCCCGTCAAATTGTCGAAGTTTTTATTTTTATACAAAAAAGAAAAAAATAACAAAAAAAATCCTACTCAATCATTTTACGAATTTTAATCACAACATCCTCTAAATTCCAATCACTCTTTACAAAAAAATCATATGTTCCTTGCGACATTGCTTCTGCCACTCTTTCATTATCATTTAAATTAGAAAGTATAATAATTTTCACATCTTTTCCCCACTCATCTTCACGCAATTTCTTTAATGCAGTTATACCGTCCATAACTGGCATAATAATATCAAGTAAAATTAAATCAGGATGTTCACGTAAAGCGACCTCTATCCCTTCTTTGCCATCTCCAGCTTTAAGCGCAATAAAACCTTCACGTATAAGTTTATCATAAAGTACATTACACAATATTACCTCATCTTCTACAATTAAAATTTTTTTCTTTTCCATAAAATTAATAAATTATTTTTTGTCAATTTTTTATTTTTTTCCCTTTTATTTTTGCCAATATCTGAAGCAATTAATTTCGATATTTTTATTTTATCATAAAGTCAAATATTCTTCTATAAATTTTTTAAATAACAAAAAAACACCCTTTAAAATTGAGGTGTTTTTTTTATAAAATTATTTTATCTTCTATCTCTATTCCTATTATTATAACCGCTATGTCTATCATTGTCACCGCCATTAGATCTTGGACATCCAAAACCACCACCTGTTTCTTTACCTTTTTCATCTTTCCAAAGATGTTCATTTTCTGTTAATCCTTTCATTGTTAAATTAACACGACCCTTTTCATCTATTTCTTTAATTTTTACAGTAACAACATCTCCAATATTAATAAAGCTACTTATTTGACCAATTCTATAAGGCGCTAACTCGCTAACATGAGCCATTCCGTCATGGCCAGGCGTTAATTCCACAAATATTCCAAAATCAAGTGCTCTAACAACTTTTCCTGTAAAAATTTCTCCTACATTAAATTCACGAATAATATTTTTAATCCACAAGACAGCTTCTTCGCATTTAGCAGAATCTGTGCCACAAACCATAACTAAGCCGTCATCATCAATATCAATAGAAACGCCAGTCGCAGCAATAATTTCATTAATAACTTTGCCTCCAGTACCAATAACCTCTCTAATACGATCTGGATTAATATTAAAGCTAGTAATGCGTGGCGCGTAAGGTGATAAATCAGATCTTGATGAAACAATTGCATCATTCATTATCTTTAAGACTTTTAATCTAGCAATTTTTGATGCAACTAAAGTTTTTTCAATTATTTCTTCAGTTAGTCCTTCAGTTTTAGTGTCAAGCTGAATAACTGTTATTCCATCAGCTGTGCCAGCAATTTTAAAATCCATACCACCTTGGCCATCTTCCAAATCCTGAATGTCAGTTAAAATTTCCCAACGACTCATATCGCTATTAGAAGCTAACCCCATAGCTATTCCTGCTACTGCTTTTTTTATAGGCACACCAGCATCCATTAATGCTAAACTAGAACCGCAAGTCGCTGCCATTGATGAAGAACCATTAGAACCTAAAGTTTCGCTAACAACACGTATTGTGTAAGGAAAATCTTCTTTAATTGGTAAAAGTGGTAATAAAGCCTTTTCAGCTAAAGCGCCATGCCCGATTTCTCGTCTTCCAGTTGCTCTTAAAGGTTTTGCTTCTCCAACAGAAAATGGCGCAAAATTATAATGATGCATATATCTTTTACTGCCAACTCCTTTAATCCCCTCAAGCGACTGTTCTAATCCAGGTGCGCCTAAAGTAACAATAGATAAAACTTGTGTTTCACCGCGTTGAAAAAGACCTGATCCATGGATACGAGGCAAAATACTCGTTTCAGCATCTAATCCTCTAATTTCATCCAATGCTCTTCCATCAACTCTACATTTATCTTCTAGAATAGCTCTGGTAACTTCAGCTTCTACCATTTTTTCAACTAACTTGCCAATTGCCTGAGCGCGAAAATCTTTATTTATATTATTATCAAATAAATATTGCTCCAAACCTTCTTTAATAGCATTCACAGCTAATTTACGTTCACCTTTTGTATAATAAGTTTTATCAAAAAGGATTTTTTTAATATTTTTATCAAGCCAATTTTTAGCTAAAGCAAAAACTTTTTCTTTTTCTTCGTTGCTTTTAATCTCATCTTCATCAATTAATTTTTTAGACAAATTTTTAGCTTTAACGCTAACCTTTTCTTTTAATTCCTTAATTAATTCAATTGGTTTTTGCATTTCTTTTTGCCCAGCAAATATAGCTTTTAACATTTCCTCTTCATTGATTTCACTAGCGCTAGCTTCAATCATAATAGTTTTCTTTTCTGTGCCTGCTACTATTAAATCCAAATCACTTTTTTCTCTTTCAGCATAAGTTGGATTAAAAACCAATTGACCATCAACACGACCAACACGAACGCCACTAATTGGACCTTTCCAATTTATTCCAGAAATAGCCAATACAGCAGAAGAAGCAACTAAAGAAACTATATCATAATCATTCTGTAAATCAGCTGATAAAACAGTAATCATAACCTGAATATCTTTTTTTGAATCATCAGAAAAAAGAGGTCTAATTGTCCTATCAATCATACGACCAGAAAGGACAGCTTCGTCAGATGGCCTACCCTCTCGTTTAATCCAACGAGAACCTTTAATAATTCCTGCTGCATAAAGTTTTTCCTCAAATTCAACCATCAAAGGAAAAAAATCAACACCAGCGCGTTCATATTTAGCTTCAACAACAGTTGCCAAAACAGAAGTATCTCCATATTGAACAATTACCGCCGCATCAGCCTGTCTGGCTAATTTTCCTGTTTTAATAGTTAGAGTACGCCCAAGCCACTCACACGAAAACACTTGTTCTTTATTCATAGATATTAGTCAAAAGTCTATAAAGTCTATAAAGTCTATAAAGTCTTAGGAGCTTTTATAACTCTTAACTTTATAGGCTTTAAACTTTATGAACTTTATAAACTTGTTTATGCTTGGCCAACAGATTGTAGGACTATAAAAATTTTATAGCTCTAAATATCTGTAGCCAAACTATTTTAATTAAATTAATTAGATAATTTTATTCTTTTCAATTAATCTCTTTTTTCAGTTGTCGACAAATTGTCGATAACTGAATTCCATCTTCCATGCTTACTCGAATCTTCATTTTATACCAATAATCATTAGAATTAACACTGTCTGTTAGTGTTTTAATAACATCAACAACCGAAAACCACCATTCTTTTTGAAAAATAATTCGCCTAATAGTTTTTCCTTTAAAAAGCACAATATGATTTTCTGGATTTTCAATAGTTTCCATAAAAAAATATATCTTTTAACTTACTCCTATTTACCTATTAAAAACTTTTTATCCTCACTTAAATTAATAAAATCATCAGCTTCTTCAATTAATTTTCCAGAAGTAGTTTGACGAAATGCCATAATTTCTACTAAGCAACCAGTAGTATTTTGTAAATAATTTACTAATGGAATATAATCGCCATCTCCTGTAATCAAAATAATTACATCTAACTTATTTGCTAACTTAATAGCATCAACAGCAATTCCAACATCCCAATCAGCCTTTTTTGCCCCGCCTGCAAAAATCTGCAAATCTTTCATTCGTACTTCAAACCCTTGTTGGCTTAAAGCTTCAAAAAAATACATTTCTTCTTCAGTCTCCGTTTTTACAACATAAGCAGTCGCGCGAATTAATTTTCTTCCTGCAACAGCTTCTTTCAAAATTTCCTCAAAATTGACTCTTTTTTTAAACAAATTTTTAGCAGAATGATACATATTAGATACATCAACTAATACGCCAACTCTCTGCTCTTTATGTTTTATCATCATATTATAAAATAATTTTTAATTTCCAATTAACTCCCCTTTGTCATCTCGAATCCTGTAATCAGGGGGAGAGAGCTATCCCAGTTATTTAATTTCTTCTGCATGCTCTTTTTCTTCAAGAAGTTCTGCTTTTAATTCTTGTTTTGCTATTAATTCTTGTTCTATTCGAGCTCTTTCTTCTTCCTCTTCAACCATTTTTTTAGCAATTTTTAATTTTAAATTTTTAGCTAATTCACAAAAAGCTTCATTGTCTTCTTTTTGTAAATATTTCAATAATCGACGTCTTTCCCCAATCTTTTTTAAAAGACCTCTTCTCGAAGAATGGTCTTGTTTGTGCTGTTGCAAATGCTCAATTAATTTTTTAATTTCTTCGCTCAAAATAGCAATCTGCACTTGAGAAGACCCAGTGTCAGTTGCATGAATTTTAAACTTGTCAATAACCCTTTGTTTCGTTTTTTTGTCTAACATAATGCTTCCGCCCGAACCAAGACAAGGAGACAAATCCATGACCTAGAATGGGTACTGTTAATTTATTAATTTATGGGTCTGTCGCCGAATACCGTATTCGGTATAAAATTCCAAATTTTTGTAAATTTTGTTAAAAACTTTTTCGCTAATATAACCATATTCCCTCAAAACTTTTTAAAAAAATTTCCTAAAAATTTGAAATTTTCTACTC
>JAHITL010000072.1 GCA_018817545.1 Patescibacteria group bacterium | reverse complement strand
TGGCACCAGTTTATTAATTGTAGTAGCTGTAGTAATTGATACCGTTAAGCAAATAGAATCTCAACTAACTATGCGTGAATACGAAAGCGCGTAATTAGTTAAAAGTTAAAAGTTAAAAATCCTTTAAATGGGGATTTTTTTATTATTTATAGGGCCTGTCGCCGAATACCCCGCATTTGCGGGGTATCTGGCGACAGACCCTTTTCCTTGCCAAGAGATAATTGCTGTGGTAGAATAATTTTGTAATTAACAATTTTATTTTAATTAATTAAAAAAAGTTTTACTGGCAGGTTGTTGATTTATTCTATTAAATAATCAATATTTAATAGAATAAATATTTGAAAGATAATAAGTTTTACTCTAACCTTAAACATAAATTCTGTGACAATAAACATTTCATCTTCTCAAATTAAAAATCTCATGGATATAGATATAATTTTAGCAAACTAAAGTAATATTTTTATTTATCCAAGCAACAATCATCTGACCGTGGAATCTATAAAATTATGGAATATGTAATTTATGTAATTTTAGTTGTAATAAGTGGATGCACTGGATATTGGCTTCGTAAACAAAGAGCGTTAAAAGAAGTAGCAAGTTCTGAGAATAAAGCGGAAAAAATTATTCAGGAAGCAAAAACTAAACAAAGAGAATTGTTATTAGAGGCTCAAGAGAAAGCTTTAAAAATTATTGATGAATCTAAAAAAGATGACGCTAAACGTAGACAAGAAATTAGTGGTCTTCAGGATAGACTAGAAAAAAGAGAAACGACTTTTTCTCAAAAATTATTAGAGCTTCAAGATAAACAGCAAGAGCTTTATGACAAGGTTAATAAAGTTGAAGAAGTTAAAGAAAAAATTAATAAGATTAAAGAAGAGCAATTAGCTAAATTAGAAAAAATTGCTTGCATGACTAAAGATGAGGCTAAAGAAGTATTATTTAAAAATATCCAAACAGGAGTTAAAGATGATTTAGTGGTTAGACTTAATAAATTAGAAAAAGAATCAACGGAGGCTTTAGAAGAAAAAGCCCGAAATTTAATGGCAGGAGCAATGCAACGATTAGCATCAACTTTTGCTACAGAGATAACCACAACTACAGTTGATTTACCAAATGATGAAATGAAAGGCAGAATTATTGGTAGAGAGGGTAGAAATATTAAGGCAATAGAACAGCTTACAGGTGTAGAAATTATTGTTGATGATACGCCGAACACTATTACTATATCAGGGTTCTCTCCAATTAGACGTCATGTTGCTAAAAGAGCTCTTGATCATTTAATTAAGGATGGGAGAATTCATCCAACAAAAATTGAAGATACAATTAAACAAGCTAAAGAAGAAATGGCTTTAGATATTAAAAAAGCTGGAGAAGAAGCAATTTATGAAGTCGGCGT
Organism: Patescibacteria group bacterium; assembly: GCA_018817545.1. Classification (GTDB taxonomy): domain Bacteria; phylum Patescibacteriota; class Patescibacteriia; order Patescibacteriales; family GWC2-42-12; genus JAHITL01. The sequence goes on along the minus strand of JAHITL010000072.1, from coordinate 2,109 downwards.
TACAGGTTTTGATCCAAAATTAGTACAGATTATTGGTCGCTTAAAATATAGAACAAGTTATGGACAGAATGCTTTAGGTCATTCAATCGAAGTGGCGCATTTGTCAGCTTTGTTAGCTGAGGAATTGGGAGCTGATGTAACAATCGCTAAAAAAGGTGGATTGCTTCATGATATTGGCAAAGCAGTAGATCATGAAGTTCAAGGAACTCATCCTGAAATAGGCGCTAATATCGGGAAGAAATTCAATTTGCCAGTAGAAATAATAGCTCCAATTAAAACTCATCATGATGATAGACCAGATGGGTTAATTTCAGTTATTGTTAAAGTAGCAGATGCTATTTCAGCAGCTAGACCTGGCGCTAGACGTGATAGTTTTGAACAATACATACAACGTTTAGAAGAGTTGGAAAAAATTGCGACATCTTTTGATGGTGTTGAAAAAACTTATGCTATTCAAGCTGGTCGTGAAATTAGAGTTTTTATTAGAGCAGAAGAAATAGATGATCTAGGCGCATATGGATTAGCAAAAAATATTGCCCAAAGAATTGAACAAGAATTAAAATATCCTGGCGAAATTAAAGTAAATGTTATTAGAGAAATGCGTGTTATTGAATATGCAAGATAAAAAAGTTCATAAAGTTAAAAGTTGAAAGTTAAAAGTTGAAATACAAAATACAAAATTATGTTAAAAATTCTTTTTATCGGTGAAATTAATGGTAGGATTGGTCGTATGGCAGTTGAGAAAATATTGCCTGACTTAAAAAAAAGTTTAAAGCCTGATTTAGTTATTGCTAATGCTGATAATTTAGCTCACGGCAATGGCGTTTCAAAAGAAACTCTTGAAGAAATGTCAGCCGTTGGGGTTGATTGGTTTACTGGCGGAGATCATTGTTTTGGAAATGTTAAATCGTTGAAAATATATGAGAGCGAATTTCCGATACTTAGACCTGCTAATTATTCTCAAAAATCTCCTGGCAAAGGCTATAATTTAATTGAGCTAAAAAATGGTTGTAAAATATTGTTAATTAGTTTAATTGGTCGAGTATTTATGCGTTTTGATTTTGATGATCCTTTTGTTCAAGTTGATGAAATTTTATCTAATCTTGCCAACGATAATGCATCTGCTATAATAGTTGATATGCACGCTGAAGCTACTTCAGAAAAAGCGGCTTTATTTCATTATCTTAATGGTAGAGTAAGTACAATCATAGGTTCGCATACTCATGTGATGACAGCTGACGCGCAGGTTTCAGAATTAGGCACAGCATTTATTTCTGATGTTGGTATGACTGGATTTGCTGATGGAGTTTTGGGAGTAGAAAAAGAAGATATTATTAAAACTTTTTTAACACAGATTAAATATCCACATATAATTCCAAAAACAGGAAGAGTGATATTAAATGCAGTTTTTATTACTGTCGATCCAAAAACTAAAAAAACAGTAAGTATTGAACCAATAACTAAATTTATTAATATTTAAAAATAATATAAATAAGAAAAAATAAGAACTTGGCAAAAAGTTTTATGAGTATTTTATGCGCGATCTTATTTTCTCTTATTTTAAATAAAATTTATGAACAAAGCTGGTTTAATTGAAAAAGTTGCTGCTAATGTAGCAATTACAAAAAAATTAACAGAAAAGATAATCGAAGATCTCGTAAAAGTAATTATCAACGAACTTAAAGTTGGCAATGAGGTAACTATTACTGGTTTTGGTACTTTTATGGCAAAAAAACGCCATGCTCGTGGAGGTGTTAATCCACAAAATCCAAATGAGAGAATTAAAATTCCAGAAGTAATAGTTGCTAAATTTAAAACAGGCAAAACGCTAAAAGACGCGCTAAAGGGTAAATAAAATTTGATCCCGCTATTCATTGATAAAATATTTTTTGAAAGCGGGAATACCCCGCAAATGCGGGGTATTCGGTGACAGACCCTTTATATGCTTTGTGAAAGTTATTTATTAAATAATCTTCCCACCATAACACATGAGAGCAAAACCCCAAAGATAACCCTAATTGCTACAATTGTAACATAATCATTCAATAATAAAAAAGTGCATAGCTCACAGACTAACGGCTGTTTTTTTATTATTTATTTTTTATCAAT
>JAHITL010000071.1 GCA_018817545.1 Patescibacteria group bacterium | reverse complement strand
TACCAATTTTAATAAAATTTTATCTTATTTTGTTAATTTAATTATTTTAACAAACCCGACCACTGTAATATTTCTATAAATTTTCTAATAAAGCCAAAGTTTCTTGCACATTTTTTTTTTGACTAAAATAATTAATTCTTCTTTGTCCTTTCGCAATTAATCCTTTTTGTAAATCATTATCAATTATAATTTTTGCTATAGCTTCTGCCATATTTTTTTTATCGAGTGGATCAAAAAGCAATACAGAATCTTCAACTATTTCTGATATAGCAGAAATATTAGAAGCAGCTATTGGCGTGCCACAAGCCATAGCTTGAAGTAACGGGATGCCAAAGCCCTCGTAACATGAAGGAAAAACAAAAGCAGTTGCTCCATAATAAATAAATGGCATATCTTCTTCTGGCATCCAGCCTGTTAAAATAACTTCATTATTAAGATTAAATTCTTGAATTATATAATTAATCTCATCAAAACCATGGCTAGCAGAACCAACTAAAACTAATTTGTGTTTAATGTTCTTATATTTTTCTCTCATAATAGCATAAGCTTCTACCAGTGTTGATATATTTTTTTTCTTTTCCAATCTGCCAACATAAAAAATATAAGGTTGTTTAATGTCGTATTTGTTTAGAATTTGGTTAATAGAATTAGTTGCTAATTGTGGACTAAATTTTTTAGTAATCGGCTGATATAATTTATCGTCATAACCATTATAAATAACTTGAATTTTGTTTTGATCAGTTGGATATGTTCTTTCTATTTCTTTTTTTGAAAATTTAGAAACTGTTATTATTTTTTTAGCATGTTTTAAAGTAAATTTAGTTGACCAAAGATGATAATCAAAAACATTTGATCCATATTTTCCCAAAGTAATAATCTTAATTAATAAATTTAATAAACGCACATAAGCTGGACTTACAGATTCAATTCGTTTATGACTGTAAAGTTGTTGATTATAAATAAAACCAATGTCATGAATAGTTACTACTGATTTTCGTGGATGAATAATTGGTAAAGTATGAGCTGGAATAAATAAAACATCTGGTGGATGAAATAACATTTCTAAAGACAAATTAAGCTGTGTCCAAAAAAAAGGTAAATACTGTTTGATAATTTTACAACGAAAATTATTATGAGGACTAATTATTTTTTGCCAACCAGCATTCTCTTCTCCTTTGATAAAATCGTGTTTTGCTTCTTTTAACTCTTCTTGGCTAGAAGTTAAATTAGATAATCCATCAATCAGCGGCTTATCAGTATATAAAATATATTGATTTTTTGAATCAATTTTAGCCAGCTCTTTAATTAAATGATATGAATACCATTCTGTCCCACTTTTATATTGTCTATTTGCCCTACTGGCATCAATACCTATTTTCATAATTTTTAATTTTAGCACCGCAAAAGCGGGACAGGTAATTTTTAAATAATACTCTAATTTTTAATATATAAATATTTATTTGTTTATATAATTTAATTATTTCTTGCAATTTATATATTAAAAATTAAAATATTATCCCGCAATATGCGGGAAAAAATTAAAAAATTAAAAAATTATAAATTAAAAGAAACCCCAAATAAATTTATTAAAAAAATATAAGTTATTTTGTCGCGAATATTGATCTCTTATATGAATCCAAGTTTTCTAAAGCAATTCCTGTGCCTTTAGCTACACAGAGTAATGCATCGTCAGCAACATAAGCAGGCACATCAGTTGTGCGCGCCAATAATTGATCAATATTTCTAAGCAACGAACTGCCACCAGAAAGAATCATACCTTTATCCATAATATCAGCAGCTAATTCTGGCGGGGTATCTTGCAAAACTCTTTTAGCAGCATTAATTATTGCTTCTAATTCATTCTGTAAAGATTCTGTTACATCATCTGATGAAACAGTAATACTTCTAGGTAGCCCGCTAATCATATCTCTACCTTTTATTTCCATAGTTAATTTATCTTCTAAATAAAGAGCGCTACCAATTTTAATTTTTATTTCTTCAGATGTTCGCTCTCCTATAGCCAAACTATATTTACGACGAATAAATTCCATAATAGCTGCATCAAATTTATTACCACCAACTCTAATAGAAGTTGAAGTAACAATGCCACCCAAAGAAATTACCGCCATTTCTGATGTGCCACCGCCAATATCAATGATCATATGACCGGAAGCTGAACCAATTGGAATATCAGCGCCAATAGCTGCAGCGATTGGTTCTTTTATAATATAAGCAGCCTTAGCGCCAGCAGCAATTGTTGCGTCAATTACGGCGCGTCGTTCAGTTGAAGTAGCTCCAGCAGGCACAGCAACCATCGCCTCTGGACGAAATAATCTAACTCCACCTAATGCTTTATTAATAAAATATCTCAACATAGCTTCTGTTGTGTGATAATCAGCAATAACACCATCTTTCATTGGTTTTAAAGCAAAAATAGTATCAGGAGTGCGTCCTAACATTTCTTTAGCCTCATTTCCAACAGCCAAAATTTTTTTGTCAATCATAGAAATAGCAACAACGCTAGGCTCGCTAATCACAATCCCCCGCTTTGGTAAATGAATCAAAGTATAAGTTGTTCCTAAATCAATTCCTATTCGTTTTATAAACATAATGTTATATAATTTTTAATTTTGTAATTTTTCACCGCAAAAGCGGGACAGGTAATTTTTAAATATTTATCTGTTTAGTATGTATTGAGACACTGTTTTAATTTAAATAATTAGCTATAAATACACTTTTAATTTTAAACCAACTTCATCCACAAATTTCTTAAATATTAAAAATTTAGATATTAAAATATTATTTTAAGTATTATTTTAAGTATTATTTAAATATTAAAACTTTACTTCAAAACCACGATCTCTCATTAAATCTCCTTTCCAATTAATCTGACTAGCATTAATTTTTTGCATATACAGAGTAGCTGGGTTATATGACTTTACCTTATTTTGGAAGGTTAAGTCAACCTCTAATTGGTTAATGTTATTACCAGGTTGTTTTTGAATGTATAAATTATAATGACTAATATTAGCCAATTTATTTAAATTATCTGGAAGTTTATATTCTAAATAAACATTGTCTAACTTGCCTGGTTCAATTGAAATAAAACCGCCAAAATAGGTTTTATCTAATTCGTTAGAAACAACTATTTCATTATCAATAAATCCTTCAGTTTTAATTAATTGACTACCTGATGGCACATAAACACGTGTCCACGTTCGATATCTAGTTGTTCTCCAATCAAAATTTCCATGATGAGCATAATTAATTTTTAATTTTGCAAACAAACCATCGGGCTTTTGATCAACTTTATATTCTAAACTTCGATCAATTACAGCATCTGTTTTAAATGATGCCATATTAGCGTCCACTACCATTAAATAATCATCCTTTGTATTCTTAATTTCTCCTGCCCAACCTTGTTGTTTAACTAAATTTTGCTTCTCTTGATCCGATAAATAAATTAAAATATTTTTTGTATCCAAATTATTATTCAAAATAGTCAAAACCCCTGACCATTGTCTTGAGGGTAAATCAAATAATTTTATTTTTAATTCTTTAGCAATCTCGCCAATAACTTCTTTTCTCTGCCATGATGACACTCCTAATTTAACATAACCTCGTTCAACTTTATATTGTAATAATTCTTGAAAATTATTTTTATCATAAACAACATTATCAATTTTTATTGGTCCCGTAATTGATAATAAATCAATAATCAATTGTGGAGTTATAGCGATAATTCCTGAAAATTTTTCTTGTTGAGCCAAGCAACTCCCTTGATAAAGGGCGTCAGATGGATTGCAATTAAGTTTATTCTCTATCTGATAAAACCAATCAATTTTTTTAGCAGAAGTCGGCCAATCAGGCGACCAATTAGCATCACGTAAATACCAATTGTCAACTCCTAAATATTTTTTTAATGGCTCTGGTGGAGCAATTTGTAATTTATCTTTTATTGGCATATCTAAATGATAAATATCATGAGTAGCAAATTCAGTAATATCACCAGAGTCAACTTTCATAATACCGTAAGTGCCAATAAAACCACCTGTTGGACGCAACTCATCACTATTTTGTAAAATTATTAAAAAATTTGCCTTCTCTGGATAACCAGCCACTGCTGGTAAAATTTCTGAAACTGACGCAATATTTTCTAATAATAAATTAGCCTGAGTTAACTGAATTTTTAATTTATTAATTTGGTTTTTGAAGGGCAGCAACATTCCCAATGGATTAATTTGTTTTAAATTAATTAAAGCTAAAGTAATATTAGCTTTAAGTCCATTTAATTCTGGTCCTGATTGATAAAAACGTTGTAAAATATTTCGCTTTTCTTCTAAACTGAATTCAGAAAAAGTCAATTTCTTCTCGCCAAGACTGTCTTTCATCTCTTGTCCAAAACTAGCTGACTGACTAACCGATCTACTTAAAAGCTCTGTCGCTGTTAATAAATATTCAACATTATCAATTTGATTTTTAAGATATGGCAAAAACTTAATAAATAAACTATCTTTTAATTGTTCTATTCCTTTAATAGCTTTTAAAAAATTATTGCTAGAATTTTGAGCCAACTTTTTAGCTTGATTAAAATTTTGCATTTGTGTAAAAACCACAGCTTGTTCCAAATTATCTTTTCCAGACATTGTTTCTTGATAAATTTGTTTTATTGCAAAAAAATTAACTACAAAAAAAATAATAAAAAAAACAAAAAAAGCTAAAATTACATAGCTGATATATTTTATTATTTTATAAATTTTGTTTTTTCTTTTATTTTCTTTAATTATAGGGATATTATTAAAAACATCCTGAGCTTGTTTTTTTAATTGAACAAAATTTATTTTTTTTCTAAAAAGATTTTTAAACATAAAGTATTTTTATTATAACAACATTTATTTAATCAAACAAATAAAAAAACTGTTGCCAAGCTATTATTGACAACAGGTTTAATCACTTTTTTATTTAATTAACTATTACCTCCATACCCCCTTTTCATTATCGTACCATTTTCTTATTTTTTCTAAATCCAGAGAAAATTGAAAATAAGGGTTGTAAAAGAATAACAAAAAAATAAGGATATTCACGCTTGAATATCCTTGTGACAACATGTGCTAAAACTTCCCTTTGATAAGAATAAAAAATAATTCAAGCCAAGGAAAATTTTGTGATAAAATTTTACGATCTTCATGAAGTGCTTTTCTTAATTGGAAGGTACTGGTGCAATCCCTTTCTGCGTTGCAACTGTTTCCTTTATGACAATTGCCTCTTCCATATCTTTTGCAAAAAAAACCATCGCCGATATAATAACCTTTTTTTATCTTGTTCCTCCTTTTTTTTATTCTATGCTTACAATTTCGTATTTAATTTCTCCTCGGGGAGTGTTGACTAAAATTTTGTCCCCTTTGCTTCTGCCTAAAAAAGCTGTGCCTAAAGGAGATTCATTTGAAATTTTTCCTTCAGAAGGATTAGCTTCATTGAAACTTACGATAATAAAATTTCTTTCCTTGTTGTCAGAAACAACTTTTATTTTTGAACCCAAACTTATT
>JAHITL010000010.1 GCA_018817545.1 Patescibacteria group bacterium | reverse complement strand
TTTTTAATAAAAAAATAAATTAATAAATTATTTTGTCTTTTTTATTTTTATATTTTATTTCAACTTATAATAAGTGGCTTTTCCTTTGTCAACCCTAACGATGAAACCAAGATTAATTAATTTATTAAAATCAAGATTTCTAGCTGGCTTGGAACGTTTTGTTAAGACTGAATAATCTCGATTATTAGACGATTGTCAAATTCTATTTTTTAAATTTTGTCTTTTTTAATCTTGCCTGAACCGCTTCACTTGTCAATTCTCTGATCGCGTCAGAAGCAATCCATTTTGCGCTTTTTGAATCTATTTTTAATATTTCTTTTGCTTTTTCTATTGCTAATTTATTTAAATTAATATTTCGTTTTCCAATTTGTCTCAATGCCCAATTAACAGCTTTTCTAACATAATTTCTTTCATCAGTTGAATATTTTTCTATATATGGAAAAAATTTTAAAAATTTTTTATCAGAAGAAGTTTTATCATGAAAAGCAAGGCAAGCCATTAAAGCAAATCCTGCGCGCCTTTCAAATTCAGTTTTATTTTTTGTCCATTCAATCGCTTTCTCAAAAGCAAATGAAGTTTTATCAAATAAATTCATGCACACTTGATCGCAAACATCCCAAGAATCAAAATCTTTTATCCAATTATCCATTTGTTTTTCTATTACTAATCCTAATTCATCAATCATGCTAGCTAAAATTTTAGCTTCATGAATACCAGAGTCCCAAAGTCCTTGAGCTAAAACATGATCTTTCCCAATTTCTTTTGCCAATTTTCTTAAATCAGGGATTAAAACGCCATAAGTATTTTTAGAATTAATTCCAAATCGAGCCATTCCTTCAATATTTTTAGGATTAGATAAATTTTTAAGTTTCTTCAAAATTATTTGAATTTTATTTTGTTCTATCATAACTGATTAACTTATCAATTAAAAGAATATATTGGACCTATTACCAAATATCGAACTCGGTAACAAATACAACATGCTAATTCTAGCATTTGTTATTAAAAAACAACAGATGCTACATTCAACTTTCAAGTGCAACTCCTATATTAGTCCTGCTCATTATGCGCTTTTGATTCTTTTATTTTTTACTTGTCATTATCTCCTATCTTTCCTAAAAATCCACAAAAGATGTATACTATTATTATTGTAAAATAATAATCAATAAAAAAACTCAACTCACTCCACGCTTTTAACTTTTAACTTTAAACTTTTAACTAATCCCCTCCTATGCCTAACTTTATTAAAATTAAAGGCGCTAGAGTTCATAATCTAAAAAATATTGACGTAGAAATACCACGCGATAAATTAATCGTTATTACTGGCTTGTCAGGTTCTGGTAAATCTAGTTTAGCTTTTGACACCCTTTATGCTGAAGGTCAACGTCGCTATGTTGAATCATTATCATCTTATGCCCGTCAATTTATTGGACTAATGAATAAACCTGACGTTGATTTAATTGAAGGATTATCTCCAGCCATTTCTATTGATCAAAAATCAACCTCGCATAATACACGTTCAACTGTTGGCACTATTACTGAAATTTATGATTATTTACGATTACTTTTTGCCCGTATAGGCACATCTAATATTTCTAACCCACAAAAATTAGAACCACGCAATTTTTCTTTTAACTCTCCTCATGGCGCCTGTCCAGATTGTTCAGGATTAGGTACTAAACTAAAAATTAATCCTAGATTAATCATTAATCAAAATCTAACTATTGCTCAAGGCGCTATTAAAACATGGGCAAATAATACCACTGGTGGACAAGCAGGACTAATACGCATCTTAGACACAGTCGCATTGGCTAACGGATTTAATTTAAACATTCCTGTTAAAAATTTAACTAAAAAACAACTAGACCTTGTACTCTACGGCTCAAAATTAGTTGAAAATCAAGAATTTGAAGGCGTTATTCCTAATTTAGAACACCGATACAAACAAACCGATTCTGATTATATTAAAAAAGAGATTGAACAATATATGCGAGTCCTTATTTGCCCTACTTGTCAAGGAAAACGGTTAAAACCAGAAACATTAGCAATAAAAATAGCTGACTTATCAATTTATGATATTACCAATAAAACTATAAATGACACAAAAGAATTTTTTCTTGAGCTAACTAATACTAAATTAATTTCTTTAAATGATAAAAAAATCGCTACACAAATTTTAAAAGAAATTCTTATTCGTTTAGATTTTTTAATTAATGTCGGCCTAAGCTACCTAACATTAAATCGTTCTGCCAACACTTTATCAGGCGGTGAAACTCAACGCATTAGATTAGCAACACAAATTGGCTCAGCTTTATCTGGAGTTCTCTATGTTTTAGATGAGCCATCTATTGGACTGCACCAACGAGATAACGATAAATTAATTGATACTTTAAAAAAATTACGCGATCTAGGCAATACTGTTATTGTTGTTGAGCATGACAAATCAACTATGTTATCAGCAGATTGGATAATTGATATTGGTCCAGGAGCAGGAGAACATGGTGGCAATATTATCGCTGAAGGTACGCCGACACAAATAAAAAAATCAAGCAAATCTATTACAGGGCAATATTTGAGTAATAAAAAATCAATTCCAATACCAACTAAATATAGAGCGAGTAATGGAAAAAAAATAAAAATTATTAAAGCGACTGAACATAATTTAAAAAATATTGATGTTGAATTTCCTTTAGGATTACTTATTGCTATTACTGGTGTTTCTGGCTCAGGAAAATCAACATTAATAACTGATATTTTGGCCAATAGTTTAAATCAAAAATTTTATCATTCAAAACAAACTCCTGGTAAACATAAAAAAATTGAAGGAATTGAACATATTAATAAAGTTATAAATATTGATCAATCCCCCATCGGTCGCACGCCACGTTCTAATCCCGCAACTTACACTAGCGTTTTTTCTCCAATTCGTGACTTATTTACAAACCTACCTGAAGCAAAAATCAAAGGATATAAAGCTGGGCACTTTTCTTTTAATGTTCCTGGCGGACGTTGCGAAGCATGTAATGGCGATGGTTTAATTAAAATAGAAATGCAATTTTTATCAGATGTTTATATAGAATGTGAAGTATGTCATAACAAGCGATATAAAAAAGAAATTCTGGAAATTTATTATAAAAATCCTTCTCAAGGCGGAGAAGGAAAAAACATAGCTGATGTTCTTAATATGACAGTTGAAGAAGCTTTAAATTTTTTTAAAGATATTCCTACTATTAAACAAAAATTAATAATGCTTGAAAAGGTTGGGTTAGGCTATGTAAAATTGGGTCAATCAGCAACTACTTTATCAGGTGGTGAAGCTCAAAGAGTTAAATTAGCGACAGAATTATCACGTCGAGCTACTGGTAAAACTTTATATATATTAGACGAACCAACAACAGGATTACACTTTGAAGATATTAAAAAATTATTACAAGTCTTGAATCAACTAGTTGATAAAGGAAATACTGTTTTGGTTATTGAACACAATCTTGATGTTATAAAATCAGTTGATTGGATAATTGATCTTGGCCCAGAAGGAGGCGATCAAGGAGGAGAAGTTGTAGCTGTTGGCACTCCACAAAAAGTTGCAAAAAATAAAAAAAGTTATACAGGACAATATTTAGCAAAAATATTAGAAAGTCTATAAAGTCAAAAGTTCATAAAATCAAAAAGTGAAAAGTTATGGATCTGTCGCCAAATACCCCGCATTTGCGGGGCAGAAAATTTCAAGATAGCGCACTAATTAAAAAACATTACTTCATTCAAGGTAATGTTTTTTAATTCTCTTTTTTTACAATCTATTCTCTATTCCACTATTTCATTTTCTCCATTTTTATTATCAAGAATATCTTTGATCAAAACTCCTAAAGCAACTGCTACTGGAATAGACAAAATCGCGCCAACTACTCCGGCAACTTTAAAACCGATTATTAAAGCAATAATACTAACAACAGGATGAATACCTACTGCTTTTTCCATAACTTTTGGAACTAAAATATGATTCTCGCATTGTTGAATAACAAAATAAAAAATAGCGACAAATAAAGCAAGTAAAGGCGCTTGAGTAAAAGCCAAAAAAACAGCAGGAATAGCTCCTAAAATTGGCCCTAAATAAGGCACAAATTCAGTTGCGCCAGCAACCAAAGCTAAAATCAAAGCATATTTAACATTTAAAGCAGATAAACCAATATAACTTAAAATAAATATAACTAAACACAAAATTATCTGTCCTCTTAGCCATAATCCAATTTTTTTCTGAATTCTATTAATAACATTTATTATATAAGCTTGTTTCTTTTTTGGAGCAAATAACCAAACTACTTTTTTTACAAAATTTTCTTCAGCTTCTATATAAAAAGTCAAAACTAAAATCAAGAAAAAAGCAAAAAATCCATTAAAAATATTAGAAATAGTTGAGAAAATACCACCAACCATTGTTTGCAAACCAGAATTAACAGCATCCAAACTATTTTTAGCTTGATCTAAAATGCCATGCTGAATTGAATAATTTTTTAACACCGAAGAAATAGAAATTATTTTTTCTGAATACCTTGGAAAATTATTAATTAATTCACTAACTTGTTCTATAATCGGAGGAATAATTAAATAAATTATTAAACTAATAAATAAGAACAAAATTAAATAAATAATAAGAACACCAATGCCACGAGGAATTTTCTTTTTTTGCATCCAATCTACCCATGGATCAATAACACAAGACAAAACTAGAGAAATAAATAAAATAGCTAAAATTTCATGAACTAAAAATAAAAAATAAAGCAATAATAAAATAATAATAATTTTAACAATTGCCCATGTAATAATATTAACATTGATTAATTGTTTATTAGTTTCCATATAATTTTAAATATTTTAATTTACTTTAATTATAAAGCATTCTGCTAAATCAAGCAAACAAGTGAAAAAACAAGCGCAAAAAAACAACAATATGAATTGCTGTTTTTTTGCGCTTTTTTATTCCACCTATTTTAACTTTCAACTTTTAACTTTATACTTTTAACTTTATACTTCCCTCTACATTCCCATCATTCCTG
>JAHITL010000070.1 GCA_018817545.1 Patescibacteria group bacterium | reverse complement strand
TTTATATTTGTAGTTATAGGTGAAATAGTTGCTGTTGCTTTTAAGTCTTTTACAGTAATCTGAGTTTTAACATTTTCTGTTTTTGGCTCAGCTCCTGTATTAATAGCGCTTACAGAAAAATCTTTAACTCCAGCAGAAGCAGGAGCAATCATGCCTTTTAAAGTAATACTAGTTGAATCTAGTCCTACGCCAGTAGGATCATTGCAAACATAACCATTTACTATCGGAGGCATAGCTGGAATTACACTCCAACCAGTAGGACATACTATTGATGTAGGACTGGAAAATCCTGTTCCAACTTCACTAATAGCAATTGTCTTAAGCGCTGTTTCTCCTGTTGCCTTTATCACATTAAAAGTTAAATCTTTTGTCTGTCCTACATCAACAGCTTCAACTGCTGCTGTAACAGAAAAAATAGGATCGGCAAAAGCCATTTTAACAACAAAAAAACCGCCAATTAAAAAAAATGCGGTCAATAGTAAAAATATCTTTCTAGATATTTTTTTCGAAACAACCCCAAGCATAAGGTTAGCTTTCATAATTTTTTTTAGACATAAAAAAAATCTTCCAACCTCCTTACTTTCTGATAATTTGTTCTTGTCTCAATTAAGTTTATTAAATTTTTATATTAAATTTTAAATAAATATTTTTTACTGTACCATCAGTATAGCCAAGCAATAAATTGTTGTCAAGAAAAAAACTTAAAATACAAAATCAATTAAAAAATATAAAGTAATTGTGACTTCAGCTCGTAATTACTTTATAAAACAAAATCTGTCGCCGAATACCATATTCGGCGACAGACTTAATTAATAATTCCTATTTTAATACAACCCGACAAACTGTTGTTTAACCATATCTATAGAAGCTTGATCAGTTAAATTAGCAAGCAATGATGCAACTGCTATCTTAGCTTTATCTGTATCTCCAACTTTTTTATAAAGCAAAGCTAAACTATAAATAGCATTAACATGATTCGGATAAATCTGAACTATGCTCAATAAAAGCTGTTCAGAACTTTTTAAATCATCGTTCATAACAACTAATTCACCAATAGCTTGATCGGGTTTAACACTCAAATCCCCTTCTTTGTCTTCACCTTTTGTAATATCTGTAACAACATTTTGTTCTAAATTAGGCTTAGAAACACCGCGATTAAAAAACATTCTGCCTAATTCAAAACGATAATTAACATTACTCTTTGTCATAATAACAGCCCTTTTTAATTGTTCAATAGCATCATCTAATTTTCCTAATTTCTCATAAGCAGTCCCTTTGCCATAATAAGCTGCATCAAAATCATTCTTCTTAGCTATAGCCTCATCATATTTCTTAATTGCTTCATTAATATAATTTGCTTGTTCATTTTTATCAGTCTCAGCATTAGCTCGTGCCATATTAATTAACGCCATTCTTAAATATGGCACAGGACTATTAGGCTCAAGCACTGCTGTTTTTTTATACAAATTCTCTGCCCATTCCCATGCTCCACGAGTATAAAAAGATGCATTTTCATAAATCAGCGCCAAAGCTTCATTGTCAGCTACATTATTAGGAGCAATTTCTACTGCTTTTTTTCCATTATCTATAGCCGAAGTTAAGGCAGTCTCCATAATTGACTGATTTTTTCCACCAGTAGCTTCTTGATTGGCTTTAGCCATATAATTATTGGCTAAATTAATATAATAAATATCACGATAAGGAGCTAATTGAACAGCTTTTGATAAATAATTAATTTTTTGATCTAAATCAGCTGTTTTTGTAGATTTCATAGCATAAACATCAGCTAAATATGTTTTGATTCCCATGGTGAATAAAATAACGACTCCTGCACTAATAGTTAAGAAAATTGCTGCTAAAGCTAATGCATATTTAGGCGATGCTCTAAAAGTCAAAGAAATATTCTGAAATTTTTCAGGATATGTTACGATTGACACTGAAATTGTTAAAGTAGCAATAATTACAGAAATTAAAATTAAAGAGTTAGTTAAACTAAATAATAAAGCTAAAACAATAGTAGAAACAAAACTGGCAAATAACGCTAGTAATATTGACTGCAAATCACCCGCATTATTTTTAATAGCGCTATTTTTTATTAGACTAATGAAAGAAATAGATAAGGCTATCAAAACTATCAAGATAAAAGCTAATGTTCCTAAACTACCAATAGTAGCTATTAATTCAGACAAAATACCAGCCGAGCTATCAAAACGAACATTCCACAATTGAGTATTATTAAAGTTGGAATTTTTATAATGAGAAAAACTATAATCAAAAGTTGATGGACCTGAACCAAAAAAAGGATCTTTAACAATACTTGATTTAGCTATCTGCCATGAAATTGAACGCGACAAACCAACTTCAGTTGGTAAATTTAAATTTACAATATTAAAGTTACCTAAAACTAAAAAAATTATCAATAACGCAAAAACAACAACAGGTATAATAATATTAGAATTAGTAACTTTAACAACTTTAGATAAAAAGAACATTAAAACAATAACTGATCCAACAATAGCAGCTGGCCAGAAAGTAAAACCATTTAGTATTATTAATACACATAAACTAATTAAACTAAAAATAATCAATATTGCTTTAACTATATTGCAACCAATTTTATTTTTAAAATTAGGATGAATTTCTTTTAATTGTGTCGCACTAACAATAAATAACGGCAAGACAATTGTTAGAAAAGTTGTTAAACCACCGACAGTTCCTAATGGATTAAAATTAGCAAATTTTGTGAAAGCAAAAGGCAAAACAAATAAACCAAAAATTTGTAATAAAGAATAAATAGCAACTAATGAAGCAGATGCAATTAATGACCAAAATATCAATTTAATTTTTTTGATATCAATATTATTAACCAAAAGATAATAAAATAAAATATAGATAATAACAGCAATTAAACTCTTTGTAGAATTTTCATAAGAACCAACTAAACTAATCTGAGAATTAACAGATAAAATAGTTGAGATAATAAAAGTTACAAGTAATGCCAAAATTGGAATATCCAATGGTGTTCGTTTAAAATTTAATTCTCCTCCAACAACTCCCTTAGTAACCCAAACAACAACGCCCAATAAAACCAAAAAATAAAACAAAGTCATTTTTTCAAATCCAACTGTTTGCGCAGTCAATCCTGTAAAAAACAATGGACATAGAAAAAAGATTAACATTAAGATACTGCCAATAATAACATCAAACACATTAGTATTAATCAAAGGCTTTGACAATGCTTTTTTTTCTTCCATCGTCCTAGCATTAATCGACGTCTTTGATGTTACTTTTTTTTCTTCCATAGATTTTTTTTAAATAAATTATTAAATTATTTTAATTAATTGCACTTATCAACATAATAACAAAAAAAATAATTAGTGTCTAATTTTTTATACTACTAAAATATATTATAAATAATGAGTCTTAAAATTAATGTCTATTGTAAAATTCTATAAAAAAGGTTATTCTAAAAATGGGTCTGTCGCCGAATACTCTTTCGAATAGAAAATGTCAAATTTTTAGAAAATTTTTTCAAAAAGTTTTAAAGGTCGGTATAATTTTAATTTATCAACTTTAATTATTAACTAAAAAACTATGCAAGAAATTTTAAAAGTTCAAAGGCTTAAGTTAATTTTCTAGGGTACAAAAATTGGATTTTTTTTCATATATTAGATAAAATATAGACTTAATTTATAATCAATCGTAAATCTAATGCTATGATATATAAAAAAAATGCAATTTTTGTACTTCAGATAAG
>JAHITL010000002.1 GCA_018817545.1 Patescibacteria group bacterium | reverse complement strand
TTATTTATTTATTTAATAAACTTTTAATAACTAAATCTATTATACCACAAATTATATTTTTATTCTTTCGGTCTGTACTGCAATGCTTCTGCAATATGTGAAGTTAAAATTTTTTCTATCCCAGCTAAATCTGCAATAGTTCTAGCCAATTTTAAAATACGAAAATATGCTCTTGCTGATAAATGCATTTGCTCAACAGCATTACGCATTAAATTAACAGAAACGTTATCTAACTGGCAAAATTTTTTAACTATTTCTGAAGACATTTCTGAATTAGTAATAAACGGTAAGTCTGCAAATCTTTTTTGTTGAATTTTTCTGGCTTGCTGAATACGTTTTTTAATACTTTGTGAATTTTCACTATCGCTAATTGAAGTTAATTTATCAAATTTAACACGAGGTACTTCAATATGCAAATCAATACGATCAAGAATCGGTCCAGAAATTTTTTTCTTGTAATTACTTATTTGCAATTGCGAACAAGTACAGTTTTTTTCATTATCACCGAAAAAACCACACGGACATGGGTTGCTCGCTGCTATTAAAATAAATTTAGCAGGAAAATTAAGATTACCTGCTGCTCTACTTACATGAATTACTCCGTCTTCTAATGGTTGGCGTAAATTTTCCAAAATTTGACGAGGAAATTCAGCAAATTCATCAAGAAATAATACGCCTCTATGAGCCAAAGAAATTTCTCCCGGTCGTGGCCACGTTCCTCCACCAACTAAAGCAACTCCAGAAGCAGTATGATGAGGAGAACGAAAAGGTCTAGATGTTACAAGCGCTGTATCAGCTGGCAATTGACCTGCTATAGAATATATTTTAGTTAATTCTAAAGCTTCTTCAAGAGTCAAGTCTGGCAAAATTGATGGCATTGTGCGAGCAATTAAAGTTTTGCCTGATCCAGGAGGTCCGCTCATAAGCATATTATGAGCGCCAGCAGCAGCAATTTCCATTGCGCGTTTTACATGTTCTTGTCCTTTAATGTGCGCCATATCAAAGAGAATTTCAACATTAGAAAAATCAAATTCACAAGGAGTTGCTGGTTTTAATATTTTTTTTCCTTCAAGATGTTCTACTAATTCAGTTAAATTATTTATTGCAAAAACATCTAAGCCTTTAACCAAATTAGCTTCTCCTGCATTTTTAACAGGCACAAAAAGCGTTTTTATTTTTTTCTTTTGTGCCATCAAAGCAATAGATAAAATACCGTTAACTGGCCTTACTTGTCCATCTAAAGCTAATTCACCAACAAAAAGACACTCAGAAAGCGCTTGTTTTACAACAATTTTATTTGTTGCCTTAAGAATGCTAATGGCAATTGGCAAGTCATAACTTGGTCCTTGTTTTCTTAAGTCAGCTGGAGCTAAATTAACTGTTACTTTTACTTTAGGAAATTTAAGTTCAGAATTTTTAATAGCGCTTCTCACTCGTTCTCTTGATTCAGAAACAGCTGTATCTGGCAATCCAACAATAGAAAAAAATCCTAATGGCCCGCTAGAAGTATCAGCTTCAACTTCTATAAGTTCAGCTTCTAAACCAATTACTGCTGCTGATAAAATTTTAGAAGACATAATTTAAAAATTTTTAAACTATAAATTATAATATATATTTTTATTCTATCATAAATCCAAATATTCTTCTATTAAAAGGCCTATCGCCTGTTTCGGCGACAGACCCGTATCTATTTGTGCAACCTCATAAACATAATTGACAAATTTTTAGACTTTGATATTATGATAATACCCAATTTAAATGGGTTTTAATTTTTAAGAATTCTTGCAAATCTGACTTTTGTCAATTTGAAAGAAAAAAGAAAAAACTATGACAGAACAAGCAACTGACAAATCGTTCTTGGAGTTTGTTGTTAAAGCCATTGTTTCTACGCCTGACGCAGTATCAGTTGAAAGAACAGTGGATGAAATGGGTGTATTGTTAACTTTAAAAATTGATCAATCTGACATGGGTTATGTCATTGGTCGAAAAGGTCAAACAGCTCAAGCATTACGAACTTTGTTAAAAATTATTGGCGCAAAAAACAATGCTCGCGTTAATTTAAAAATTTACGAACCAGAAGGTTCTAAGAGACCTGAAAGAATTGAAAGACCTGAAAGAAACTCCGGTCTTGACATTGACACTTCATCTGTTGATGATCTAAGAATATAAATTAGATTGATTACAATAAATAAAAAACCACAGAAATTTCTGTGGTTTTTTATTTATTTGGGTCATTCCAATATTAACCTTTAATCACCCTCACAAATTGCCTTTTTCCTCTTTGTATTAAACTTCCTTTTTCAGTTATTTTAATTATTTTATTTATATCTTTAACAACAGCTCCGTCAACCTTAACACCTCCCTGCTCGACTAATCTCCTCGCCTCATTTTTGCTCGTAGCCAAATTCACGCTTGCTAATAATTCAACAATATTTATACTTTCAACTTTCAACTTTTGGCTTTTGACTTCCTCTGGTATCTCTTTTTTTGAAAAAGTATTAATAAAATATTCTTTGGCTTTTTCTGCTTCTTTTTCATCGTAATACATTTTTACAATTTCTGTGGCTAATTCCAATTTTGCATCGCGAGGATTTACTTTTTCATTTTTCATTCCAATTTCCATTTGTTTAATTTTTTCAATTTGAACTCGCGTGCAATGAATAAAATATTTTATTATTAAATCATCTGGCATACTCATAATTTTCCCAAACATCTCATTTAGTATGTCTAAAATATTAATAGTATTACTCCAACTAGAACTCATTTTACGCCCATCTATCCCTTCAATTAAATTTACCATTAAAACATCTTGAACTTCTTGTTTAAAATACTTTTGCAAATCTCTTCCAGCCAACAGATTAAATCTTTGATCTGTTCCCCCAATTTCTAAATCAGCTTTTATCGCAACACTGTCATAACCTTGCATTAAAGGGTACAAAACTTCACGTAATGAGATTCTTTTCCCTTGTTCCAATCTTTTTTTTATATTTTCTCGCGCAATAAATTCTGCCAAAGAAAATTGATCGGCATGTTCACCAATTTCATTATATCCCAATTTTAAAAGCCATTCAGAATTATAATGAAATTCTGTTTTTTTCATATCTAATATTTTTCCTGCTTGCTCTTTGTAAGTTGCTAAATTTTTTTGAACGATCTCTCTCGTGAGCATTGGTCGTTCGGAATCTTTATCAGAAGTATCGCCAATTACTCCTGTTGTATCTCCAATAATTAGCACTATTTGATGACCTAAATCTTGCAAATCTTTTAATTTCAATAAAGCAACAGCACGTCCCAAATGTAAATTAGGACTGGTTGGATCAATCCCACATTTTATTCGTAATTTTTCCCCAGAAAGCAATCTTTTTCTTAAATGCTCCTTATTAATAATTTCATCCACTCCACGCGATAAAATTTCATCAATTTTTTCTTCATCAACTATAGTTTTCAACATATATTTTATTTTATGTAATACAAATAAGCCTATTAGTTAAATTCCTT
>JAHITL010000069.1 GCA_018817545.1 Patescibacteria group bacterium | reverse complement strand
TCGCCGAATACCGTATTCGGTATAAAATTCCAAATTTTTGTAAATTTTGTTAAAAACTTTTTCGCTAATATAACCATATTCCCTCAAAACTTTTTAAAAAAATTTCCTAAAAATTTGAAATTTTCTACTCGAAAGAGTATTCGGCGACAGACCCGTTATTAAATTAAATATCTAATTTACACTTTAATCACAACAGGCAGAACCATCGGTCTTCTTTTAATTTGACCAAAAAGAAATTGTCCGATGTCATTTCTAATTTTATTTTTTATATAATCATCATCAACTGGAACTTTTGGCATATGATCTTTTACTATTTTTTTAACTTTCATACGAGTCTTCTGAATTAATTCCTTGTTTTCTTTCATATAAATAAACCCTCTAGAAATAATATCAGGATTTCCAATTGGATCTCCAGTTTTAGAATCAATAGTAACAATAATAACAATCATACCATCTTCAGCCATAACTCGTCTATCGCGCAAAACAATATTAGAAACATCTCCAACTCCCAAACCATCAACCATAATATAATTAGTCGGCACTTTTTCGCTAGTTAACTTACCAATAACAATATTTTGATTATTCTTTACAAATTCTATTACTTGACCATTGTCAGCAACAAAAATCTTTTGCTTACTAATTCCAACTTGCTCGGCCAATTCAGCATGCGCTTGCAACATATAATGATTAGCTTCAATCGGCATAAAATGCTCTGGTTTTATTAATCGCATCATTAATTTTAAATCTTCTTGCTTTGCATGACCACCAGCATGAATGTCCATCATCTCATAATTAATAACTCTAGCTCCTTGTCTTACCATTGAATCTCTTAAAGTCTGGATCGTTCGTTCATTTCCAGGAATAACAGAAGAAGAAAAAATAACAGTATCTCCTGATTTAAGACTTATATTACGATGCTCTCCATTAACCACTCTTACTAAAAAAGCTCCATTTTCTCCTTGCGCGCCTGTACCTAAAACAATAATTTTATTATCTGGCATTTTACTTAATTCATAATCTTCAGCTAATATTTTTGGATTAAATTTTAAATAACCGATTTGCTGAGCGATTTCAACATTATTATTCATACTTCTGCCTTGCAAAAACACTCTGCGATCAAATTTTTCAGCTAGCTCAAGAATCTTTTGAACACGACTTAATTGAGAAGCAAAAGTACCAATAATTATTCTGCCTTCAAGCTTTTCAAAAATTTTACTCATTTCATCACCGATAGAAGATTCTGACACCTGATAACCAGGATGCGTTGCGTCAGTAGAGTCAGACATTAAAAGTAAAACTCCCTTACCTCCAATCTGAGCTATCCGATTTAAATCAGCTGGCTTATCATTAACAGGAGAATAATCAATTTTAAAATCACCAGTATGAATAACTGTTCCAATCGGAGTATTGACAATAGTAGCAAAACAATCAGGAATTGAATGATTAACTCTTAAAAATTCCACTTTAAAATTTTTACCCAATTGCAAACTTGTAGTTTCATCCATTTCTGTAATAGCCAATTTAGGACAAAGACTAAATTCTTCAACTCGTTTTCTAACAATTCCTGCTGTTAATTTACCCATAAACATTGGGGGGTTGCCTATTTTACCCATTAAATGCGGAATACCACCGACATGATCCATATGACCATGAGAAATAATTACACCCTTAATCCAATCTTCTTTTCCTTCTAAATATGCAACATTAGGAATAATATAATCGATCCCAGGCATATCCTCTTCTGGAAATTGCATTCCCATATCAATAATTATTATCTCTTTATTATACTCTAGAAGAGTCATATTGCGACCAACTTCTTCTAATCCGCCCAAAACCATCACTCTTAATTTTTCACCATTAATTAACCCTCCAGCATTAACTGGAATAGCGCTAACTGAATTAGTCTTAAACCTATCTTCACTAACCTGCTCTCTGAACTTTGATTTATACTTAGTAATCATATTTTTTTTATTTATTTAATTATTTATCTTATTTTAATTCTTATTTATCTTATTTATCTTATTTCTCTTATTTTTTCCTTATTATTTTTTAATAAAAACTCAGTATTAAAATTTAATATTGAAATGGATTCCCCCCGCAAGTTGCGGGGGGGGGGATGACAAATATTAATGTATTTTCTTACTTTTCTTACTTTTCTTACTTTTCTTACTTTTCTTACTTTTCTTACTTTTCTTACTTTTCTTACTTTTCTTATTTATCTTACTTTTCTTATTTTTCTTATTTTATTTATTTATCTTATTTTATTTATTATTTTTGGCTTAAGTTAATTTTCTAGGGTACAAAAATTGGATTTTTTTTCATATATTAGATAAAATATAGACTTAATTTATAATCAATCGTAAATCTAATGCTATGATATATAAAAAAAATGCAATTTTTGTACTTCAGAT
>JAHITL010000068.1 GCA_018817545.1 Patescibacteria group bacterium | reverse complement strand
TTACCTGTCCCGCTTTTGCGGTGAAAAATTACAAAATTAAAAATTTCTAATCAACAAAAATTCCCAAATTAAATTTTAGAGTGCTCCCATTTCATACCAATCTTAATCCTTAATCCTTAATTTTCGCCTTATCAATAAAAAGAATACCGTCTAAATGATCAACCTCATGTTGAATTACTCTGGCTAAAAGTCCTTCAGCTTCTAAAATTATTTTTTTACCTTCTTCATTAAAATATTGACAGATAATTTTTTTGTGTCTTTTGACTTTACCATAAACTTCTGGTACTGACAAACAACCTTCGCTGTCGCAGATTTTATTCCAAGATTTTTTAATTATTTCTGGGTTTAATAAATTAATTTGTCCATCTTGAGTGCTCAAAACAACTAATCTAATATTTTTATTGATTTGTGGAGCAGCCAATCCAGCGCCTTCAGCATTTATCATTGTGGAATACATTGCAGAACAGAGTTTTTTTATTTCTTCTGGAGTCGTTTTTTTAAAATTAATTTTAATTGATTTTTTTCTTAAAATAGGATTCGGATAGATTATTATTGGCAATATTTTTGTCATAGAATATTATTAGTTTACAACATAACGTATAACATAATACATAATACATATCATAACCTAATGTTTTTGGCAAAAAAAATTAACAAAATTAGTTTTAGTTGTTATAATTAAATTAATACTATTTTATTTATGACTGAAGATAAAGGTTTGGAAAAATTAGGTGATTTATTTAATTTACCAGTAAAAACAAAAAAACTGCCAGCTTATCAGTGGCAGGATTTAGCTTTGCAAATTATTCGAGAATTAGAAATACCTAACAATAAAAGAAATTCTGTTTTTAGAGTTTGTAAATTAAAATCTCGCGCAGTAATTTTAGGTTGTCTTAATGATACGAAAGAACTTTGTAAAACAGGCCAAAAATGGAGTTATTTTTTTAAATTAACTAGCGGGGGATGTGGGAATAAGGAATTGGGAATTAGGAATTAGGGGTTATAATTTAAAATTCATTGTTAAATAGCCGACGCCGAATGGGAATTCGTAGGATAATAGTTGAGCTTGATATTCAATGCCTTCCAAAATTCCCAAAAGAAGAACGATTGATTTTAGACCACATTCGCTTGCTTCTTTAATAAAGTCTTGATTCATAGATAAAATTTCTTTAACTTTATTTTGGTTTAAATATTCAATTAATTTATTATCAAATTTTTTGCCCTTAGCGCTATAACCCGCTGGGGCGTTTTTAGTTAAACGATGAGACAAATCCCCTGAAGCAACAATGGCTACGCGATTTTTATTAATTAATAATTCACGTTTCAATAATTGTCCAAAATTATAATGAGCATTTAGATCTAATCCCGAAGGATAGAGT
Source organism: Patescibacteria group bacterium (assembly GCA_018817545.1). Lineage (GTDB taxonomy): Bacteria > Patescibacteriota > Patescibacteriia > Patescibacteriales > GWC2-42-12 > JAHITL01. Next base: position 2,403 of record JAHITL010000068.1, on the reverse strand, counting down.
GAAATAATTTTTATTTGTGGCATATGCTTTGTCAGAAGATAGACAGGAATTGATGAACCATGATCTAGTTTGGTTTGGCTAATTACTTGCACTGGCGCTTTTGTCTCTAAACTTTCTCGAATTTTATATCCTAAACCAATATCGCCAGCTAAACTTAATTTAGTTGAAAGATCTCCAAATTCTTCGAAATCTATATCATAACTAGGGCTTAGGTTGATTACAAAAGAGTTTTGTTGTAATTGACCGTGTGGGGAAATAATTAACAAAGTATCTGTTTGGGCAGCATATAAATCACACTCCAATTTTTCGTAAGCGTTAATAGTTGCTTTAAGTTTTTTAATATTTTCTTTGCCAATAGTCGGCACTAACATTGGTAAATGCGGAACTATGGCAGAAAAGACAATAGGCATAAAATTAGAATTTTTAATTTTTAATTTTTCACCGCAAAAGCGGGACAGGTAATTTTCAAACAATTTTTAATATCTCAATTTTAAAATAAATTACAATAATTTTACATTGTTTGAAAATTATTTTATTGAAAATTGAAAATTGAAAATTTTATTCTGTTATTCCTATAATTACTTCATCTTCTGAATATAAATTTAAAACTCTTGGTGGGACAGTAATAATATTTTCCCATTTGTATCCTAACTGTTCAAAAATTTCTCCTGATGTTATTGGTCGTTTTTTGTTATTAACAATAACATAAACTGTTGGTGATTCATTGGATTTTAATAATTCGCCATCATTAAAAAGCACAGGGTCAATCGTTTGGTAATTATCTAATTCTGCTACTGTTGTTTTAATAAGTTTCTTTTTATTAAATTTAGTTGTTAAAAATATTGCATCTATTAATGGCGCTTTTGTACCATCTATTACCCAAAAAACGCCTTTGGTTTTTTGATCTCTAAGCAAAGCACCAGTTGGATAAGTAGATGTGGCTGTAAGTGGTAATCCATCGGCATAAATATTAAGATCATCTAAGCTAGCATCTATTACTTCTGTTGGATTAAAGCCCATTTTGCGGAAGACTTCGTTATTAGAAAAAATGCGTTTTTTATCGCCAACAATTAAAAATATGGAACTGCTTGATGCAGTACTGCTCGCCAATCTGATTAAAGAATATTGGGCAAATTTAATCGGTACACCAGTTTCATATTTATCTAAATCTGATTTGTTAACTTGAATTACTTTTTTAATATCAAAGCGTGAAATAAAAGCACCGATACTTGTAAATGGTCGTTTTTTATTGTCTTGAATTAACCAAATGCCATTGTCTCCTTGAGCTTGCAATAATGAGCCATCAAAATAATCACGAGTAAAATAACGTTGCCATAATTTATAAAAATTATAATTTCCATTATAAACATGTGGGGTGTAATTATATAGAGAGGCTGTAGCTTGGTTTACCGGAGTGACAGTAGCAGTTTCCTGACTAATTGTACCGTATGGATTAGAAAAAGTATAGGTATTTCCAGCTTTGTAAGTATAGAGTTGAGGATTATCTAAATAATCTCTAAATTGCAGAGAAGCGCTATTTACTTGTTTCCAAAATCCACGCCAACGTTCATTACATGATGCGCCGTCAGGACAACCATATCCAGTAGCCCAGTCTATTTGGCTTTGTTTTGGATTATTTTTTTCAATTAATCCTTGTTCTTTTTGCAATAAAACTAAAATGAATTTAGGGTTGATTTTACTGGTAATAGCGCGGTCATAAATAATTTCAGCAGCGCTTATTAATTTTCCAGAGCATAAACCTTTTTGTAATACATCATTTTCTGTGCAGGCATTAGTTTGATAATTTGCTAAAAAACTATTTTTATTTTGCAAAAATTTTTGAATATTGTCTAAGTTTAAAGAAGTGTAATCCAATATTTCAAAATCGCTAATAATATTATTAGGATCAAAAGTATCAGCTAAAACTGGATTTGCTAAAAAAAATAAAGCAAAAATCAAACTAAAAAAGAAAGTTATTGTTATTTTCATATAAAATTAATTATAATACAAAATAATAATACAAACAATCTTGACAGGATGTTGAATATCTGATATAGTAATGAGTTATTTGAATTTTAATTCTATTATATGTCTAATATCTTAATATTAGCTAAAAAATTAATAAGTAAACTAAAAAAACATAAGTTTTTAACTGTTGTTTTGTTTTTGATTATTATTAATTGTTTTGTTATTAATACTCAAAATGTTGAAGCTGCTTATGAATTAAATCCAAAAATTAAGCAAGTAAAAGTAGCTGATAATTCTACTATTTATTATTTAGATCATAAAAAAGGCGTTAAAAAAGCTTATGTTAATGCAAAGGCTTTTTTGGCTTATGGTAATAAATGGAGTGATATTAAAGTTATTAATGAAAAAGAATTAAATAAATGGCCAGAAGTTAAG
>JAHITL010000067.1 GCA_018817545.1 Patescibacteria group bacterium | reverse complement strand
TTTTTATGGAAAATTTAATTAAAAAAATAGAAGAATTAAGAGAAAAACTCCTAGATACATGGAGGTTGCTTTGACATTGATAGAAGGAAATTAAAAGTTGAAATACAGAAATTAAAAATGAATGCGTTTGATTTTTGGCAAGACAGGGAACAAGCAGTAAAAATTAGCAAGGGAGTGGAAGATGAAGAAAAAGAAATAGAAAAATGGGAGAATTTTAAAAAAGAAATTACTGATTTAGAACAATTAGTTGCGGAGGCAATAAGAGAAAAAGATGAATCTATTAGTGATGAAGCGCATAAAAATTACGAAGAGCTTGAAAAAAAATTTGTTGAATTAGAATTTATTGTTTTATTTTCTTCTAAATATGATCAGTGTAATGCTATTTTAGCTATTCACGCTGGCACTGGTGGAGTGGATGCGCAGGATTGGTCAGAAATTTTAGAACGAATGTATTTAAGATTTGCTGAGCAGCATGGTTGGAAAACAGAAATTATTGATCGTAATGTTGGTAATGAAGCAGGTATTAAAAGCGCTGTTTATAAAATTAGCGGTCGTTGGGTTTATGGTAATTTAAAAAGTGAAAATGGCGTGCATCGTTTGGTGCGCATTTCTCCATTTGATGCTGAAAATATGAGACATACTTCATTTGCTTTAGTTGAGGTTGTTCCTGAATTACCAGAAGCCGAAACAATTGATATAAAAGATGATGATTTACGAATTGATGTTTTTCGTTCTTCAGGTCCAGGCGGACAAAGTGTTAACACGACTGATTCAGCTGTTCGTATTGTTCATAAACCAACAGGAATTACAGTAACTTGCCAGACTGAACGTTCTCAGCATCAAAATAAAGAAACAGCTTTGAAAATTTTAAAATCAAAATTATTTAAATTAGAAGAGGAAAAAAAAGAAGAAGCAGAGGCAAAATTAAAAGGAGGTGTTCAAAAAGCAGAGTGGGGCAGACAAGTTCGTTCTTATGTTATGCAACCTTATCAATTAGTTAAAGATCATCGGACTAATTATGAAACTTCGGATATTAAAGCTGTTTTAGATGGAGAATTAGATGGATTTATTGAAGCATATTTAAAGAAAGTCAAAAGTCTATAAAGAGTATTCGGCGACAGACCCATAATTAATTTATGAAAAAAGTAAATTCAATAGTATTATTTAATCAAAAGCAAATTCGTCGATTTTATTATGAAGAAAAAGAAACTTGGTATTTTTCTATTATTGATGTTATCGAAATTTTGACTGACACTAGTATCCCAAGGCGGTATTGGAGTGATTTAAAAAGTAAGTTGAAAAATGAAGGCAGTAAAGTGTACGAAAAAATCGTACAGTTGAAAATGACTGCTCCTGATGGGAAGCAAAGAAAAACAGACTCTTTTTCTACAGAAGATTTGTTTCGTGTAATCCAATCAATTCCTTCCCTAAAGGCAGAACCTTTTAAATTATGGCTGGCAAGAGTTGGATATGAGCGGATAGAAGAAACTGAAGATCCGGAGCTTGCCTTTGATAGGGCAATGAAAACATACTTGCAAAAAGGTTATTCAAAAGAATGGATAAATCAACGATCCTTTTTACCTAATAGAAGTAATAAATAATTATGTCTATACAAATTTTATCAAATCTAAATTATCCAATTGAAATTTTCTACCCCGCAAATGCGGGGTATTCGGCGACAGACCCATAATAAGGAAAAAATTTAATAATGAATTTTTCTAAAGCGAAAATTTTTTTAATTAACTGTTTTGTTTTTATTTTAGGCATTTTGTTAGCGTCTTTTTTGCCATTGCGATTTTTTGATTATAGTATTTTTTATTTTAGTTCAGCATTAGTTTGTTTTTTAATAATGATTCTATTTTTACAAAATAAAATTATTAGATTAGTTTTTTTAACTTTTTTAATTTTATTTTTTGCTTTGTGGCGATATGGTTTGTCTATTCCAAAAGACAGCGCAGACAAAATTTTTCATTATAATAATTATAATTTAGAATTAACAGGAATAATCATTAATGAACCCGATGTTAGGGAAAATAATCAGAAATTAGAAGTAGAAATAAATTATAGCAATTCATTAAAGCATAATATTTTTGGCAAAATTTTAATAACAACTAATTTATATCCATCATATAATTATGGCGACCAGTTAGCGATCACTTGTAAATTAGTTGCGCCAGAAAAGTTTGATGAGTTTGCTTATGATCGCTATTTAGCTCGTTATAATATATATTCAGTTTGTTATTATCCGAAAATAAAAATTATAAAACACAATCAAGGAAATTGGTTTTATCAAAAAATTTTTATTTTAAAAAATAAGCTTACGCAAACAATTGATAATGGACTTGGTGAGCCTGAAGCTAGCTTGGCTAGGCCAATTGTTTTTGGTGGTCAACGTGGTTTAGATGAAAAAATTCGTCAGCAATTTTCTCAAACTGGATTAACTCATATTATGGCTGTCTCAGGTTTTAATGTAAGTATTTTAGCAGTAGTCGCTTTAGTTTTTTTATTAGGAATAGGATTAAATCGTCGTCAAGCTTTTTATTTATCAATTATAATTTTGTTGGTTTATATCATTTTAGTTGGCGCGCCTGCTTCTGCTATGCGCGCTGGTTTAATGGGTTTTTTGGTTTTGCTTGCACTTCATTTGGGTAGACTTAATAAAATTACTAATGCGTTAGTTTTGACTGCTACTATTTTATTATTAATTAATCCAAAATTACTTCGTGATGATATTGGTTTTCAATTATCTTTTTTAGCTGTTGTTGGATTGGTTTATGTTTATCCTATTTTAGATGCTATTTGGAAAAAATATAAATTACCAGAATTAAAAGGTTTAAGTAGCGCATTTTTAATTACTTTGTCAGCGCAAATTTTAAGTTGGCCGATTATAGCTTATAATTTTTCTCAAGTTTCCTTAATTGCGCCATTGGCTAATTTATTGGTTATTTGGTTAATACCATTTTTAACAATTGTTATTCTTTTGGCAATAGTTGCTAGCTTTATTTTTTCTAATCTTTCTAGTTTTTTCTTTTTGCCAGCTCTTTTTGGTTTAAAATATATTTTATTTATAGTTCAATGGTTGTCTAGTGCGCGATACTCCTATTTAGACGCGATTTATATTAATTGGATTGGACTGGTTGTTTATTATTTTGTAGTTATTTTATTAATAATTTATTTTAATAAAATTAAGAAAATCAAATAAAATATTTTAAAAAATTGAATAAGTTCAGATACATATTTTATAATTTAAGGAACTTGTGTTAAAATATAATTATGATACCCAAATTTGTACAACCTTTTTTATGGTCTTATGATATTGATGCATTAGATTTAAGAAAGGATAAAAAACGGATTATAACAAATATTTTAAACTTAGGCACTAGTGAAGCAACGGATTGGCTTTTTAATACATACTCAAAAAAAGATATAAAAGATTGCTTAATTAATCCTCTTCCTGGAGAATGGAACAAAAAATCAATAACTTTTTGGTCTTTTCTTTTTGATATCAATCCAAAAAAATCAACAACTAGATTCTTAAAATAAATATGTTTTACGATATTTTAGATAAAAAAAGACTCAATATATTGCCACTTTTAAAAAATTTTAAAAAAGATTTCTATCTTGGTGGTGGGACTTCTCTTGCTTTACAAATAGGGCATAGAGATAGTATTGATTTTGATTTTTTTAGTAAAAAAGATATAAATACCAAAATTTTTTTTGAACAGTTAAAAGAAATTTTTAAAGGACATAAATTAATTAATATTCAAGAAGAATATAATACTTTAACAATATTAGTTGATAAAACCATAAAAATTAGTTTTTTTACACATAAATACAAACTCATAAAAAAAATAAATACTGAAAATTTATCTTTGGCATCAATAGAAGATATTGGTTGTATGAAATTATCAGCTACTACAGGAAGAGCAAGTAATAAAGATTATATTGATTTATATTTTATATTAAAATATTTTTCCCTTTCAGATTTATTAAAAAAAACTTATTTAAAATATCCTGAGTTAGAAAAAAATTTAATTTTAAAAAGTTTAATATATTTTGAAGATATAGCTCTTGAAAAAATTTTATTCAAAAATAATAATGATATTCCCTTTGAAAAGATAAAAGAAAAATTAAAAAATGAAGTCAAAAAAGTTAGTTGTAAACTTTAACTAATTTTTATTACCTGGAGACAGACCCTAATAGGTTTGTTTTTTTTGGCAACAGACCCCTTATGATATTTAAATCTTATAAAATATTATTAATTTTTATCATTGTTTTAATTTTGCTTTTTTTGGGCTTTTTTTGGTTTTTTTATCGATCAAATAATCAATTAGAAGTAGATTTTTTGGATGTTGGGCAAGGAGACTCTATTTTAATTAAATCGCCTGCTGGACAAAATATTTTAATTGATGGCGGACCTGATCAAAAAATTATTAAAAGATTAAGAGAAAATTTGAGTTGGTGGGATAAACAGATAGATTTAATGATTTTAACCCACCCACACGATGATCATGTAAGTGGTTTAATAAATGTTTTAAAAAGATATGATGTTAAAGAGATTGTTTATAGCGGAGTTGTTTGTAATAGTCCTAATTATTTAGCATGGCTTAAATTGGTACAGGAAAAAAAGATTAAGCTGACTATTATTGATCGTCCACAGACAGTAAAATTGAGTGATAATTGTCAGCTAGAAATGATTTATCCACAAAAAAGTTTGCTTGGGCAAGAAGTGGAAAATTTAAATAATAGTTCAATAGTAATTCGTTTAGTTTATGGTAAAACTAAGTTTTTATTTGTTGGCGATTTAGAAGAGCTGAGCGAAAAAGAGTTGTTAAATAGTGAAGTTGATTTAACAGCAGATGTTTTAAAAGTTGGACATCATGGTTCAGATACTTCTAGTAGTCAGCTTTTTTTGGAAAAAATAAAGCCACGATTAGCAATTATTTCTGTTGGACTTAAAAATGATTTTGGTCATCCTAGTTTAAGAATTATAAAAAGACTAGAACGTTTAGGTATAAAAGTATTAAGAACAGATCAATTAGGAACTATTAAATTGATAAGCAAT
>JAHITL010000066.1 GCA_018817545.1 Patescibacteria group bacterium | reverse complement strand
TAAATTTTTAATCTTTTTATTAAGGAACCGCCATCGAAAAGCGACAGCTCCTTATCGCAAAATAACCAATTAAAAAAGGTTATAATTGCAATAATTATAACTTTTTTAGCGAACATTACATAAATATTAACTTATCCCTTACATCATTTTTTTTCTAATAAATGCTGGAATTCCTAATTCGTCTTCTTCATCTGATTCTGAGCCTTTTTTTTGCGCTGGCTCAGCTTGAGCTTGTTTTAAAGAAGAGACTTTGCTTTTTTTCTTAATCTCCCATTTTTCTTTATCTTCTTCTGCGCTAATAAAAACATTTGGGGTATATGCTCTTTCATTTGAGATCGTTTCACTTACTCCAATTTTACGACCATCAAAACCAGTAGCAACAACTGTTATTTTAATTTCATCTTTATATTTATCATCAATAACAGCGCCAAAAATTATTTTTGCATCTTCATTAGCTGAAGAAGTAATAATTTTAGCAGCCTCATTAACTTCGTGCATAGACAAATTTGGACCGCCAACTATAGTAAATAAAATTCCACAAGCACCTTCAATAGACATTTCAAGTAAAGGCGAACTAATGGCAGCCTTAGCTGCTTCAATGGACTTATTTTCTCCACTAGCCTGACCAATTCCCATTAAAGCGCTACCAGCATTTGACATTACTGCTTTAACATCTGCAAAATCAACATTAATTAATCCAGGTATTGTAATTAATTCTGAAATACCCTGCACGCCTTGTCTTAAAATTTCATCAACAACTGTAAAAGCATCCAAGAGCGACGTTTTTTTATCAATAATTTGTAATAATTTATCATTAGGAATAGTAATAATAGTATCAACTTTATCAGACAATTCTGCTAAACCACGTTCAGCAATATTTTTTCTTTGCGCTCCCTCAAAAGCAAATGGTTTAGTTACAACTGCCACAGTTAAAGCACCTAAATCACGAGCAATCTCAGCAATAATTGGAGAAGCGCCAGTTCCTGTGCCACCTCCCAATCCACAGGTTACAAAAACCATATCAACGTCTTTTAACGCATCTCTGAGATCATTTTGCGATTCTTCTGCTGACTGTCTACCCAACTCAGGATTCATACCAGCGCCTAACCCACGAGTAATAGTTTTACCAATATGAATTTTTTTACTAGCCTTATTGTAATGCAAGGCTTGAACATCTGTATTAACAGCAATAAATTCAACACCTCTGATGCCAAATTCAATCATCCTATTAACAGCACTACCACCGCCACCACCAACGCCGATCACTTTAATTTTAGCAAATGTTTCTACTACTGGTTTTACTTCTGCCATATATAGTGTAAATTATAAATTATAAATTCACATTATTATTGTAATCTACAACTAAAAATATATCAAGTAGCATTATTCCTAATTCCTAATTCCTAATTCCCGATTTAAGGAATTAATGAGCTAAAACGTTGTTTTATTTTTTTAATTATATTACCAACAACACCTTTACTTCCTCTTTTTGATCCTTGTTTACTTTTTTTTACTTTGTTACCCCATGTCATTAATCCTAAAGCCGTTAAATAAGTAGTATCATTAATTTTATCTATAGTAGCTGTAACATTTCTATTAGTGCCAAGACAAACTGGTAAACGCAAACTATTTTTTGCCACATCAATTAACCCCAATAATTTAGCCCCGCCACCAATTAAAAAAATACCACCTGGCAACATTCCAGAACGATCAATCTTTTTTAATTCATTATCAATTTTCTCAAAAATCTCTTCAACTCGCGCTTCAATAATTTCAGCAACATATTTTTTAGAGATCACCATTGTTTCATCACTTGCATTTTCTTCTTTAGCTAAATCACTAATATCAATTTCATCCTTCTTAGTAAATTGTTCTGCGCAAGCATAGCCATGCTCTAATTTAATTCTTTCAGCTAAATTTATAGGACACCTTAAACCAATCGCCACATCAGCGGTAATATGCTCTGATCCTATTGACAAAACAGCTGCATGCAAAAGTTCTCCTTCTTCAAAAACAGCCAAACTCGTTGTAGAAGCTCCGATATTAACTAAAGCAACACCTAATTCTTTTTGCTTATGACCAATAACCACTTCAGAAGCAGCTAATGGCGACAAAACCAAATCTTCAATTTCCAAACCAGTACGATAAATAGCTTTAGTTAAATTTTTAATTTGACTAGACAGTCCTTGAATAATTAAAATCTCTACTTCTAATCGCACGCCAGTCATCCCCAAAGGATCTTTAATATCTTCTTGATTATCAACAGTAAATTTAACAGGAATAACATGAAGAATTTCATAATTTGGCGGGACTGCTAGAGCCTGCGCAGCTTCAACAGCTCTCTCAACATCATCTTCAGTAATTTCATTATCACTTCTACCAACTGCCACAACACCATGACTTTTTTCACATTTCAAATTTGGTCCGTTAATACCTACCCAAACATTAGAAACAGATACTCCTATTAATCTTTCTGCTTTTTCTAAACAAGCAGAAATAGCTGAAGTAGTATCTTCAATGCTATTAACAACTCCCCTGCTTATTCCTTCTGCAGGAACAGAAACAGCTCCTAATATTCGCAATTGCTCGCCAGATTCGTTAGAAGACATTCGTTGTCCAACAACTAGTCTAACAGCAGTAGAACCAATATCTAAACCAGCGACAATATCATCTTTCATAAAAATACAAAAATTTTTTAATTTTTCACCGCAAAAGCGGAACAGGTAATTTTTAAATAATATCTTATTTTTTTTAATATTTAGTTTATATTAAAAATTATAATATTTTATTATTATTTAAAAATTTAAAAATTAAAAATTAAAAATTATTAAAAGTAAACAATTAAGTTCATTATACTAAAATTATTTAAAATTGTCCAAGTGAATTTATTAAATGTGGCCAAAAAATTATACAACCAACAATAAATGCAATTATTGAAGAGACTAATACACTAGCAGCCATAATATCTTTTATCTCTTTAACATAAATATGTATTCTTGGTTTTAATGCATCAACAATTCTTTCCACAACACTATTTGCTAATTCCATAATAATTACAATCATTACTATTAAAACTAAAACTATCCACTCCCAACGACTTACTTGAAAAAACCAAGCTAAAATAAAAGCCACTAAACCAACTACTGCTTGAATTCGTAAATTCTGCTCTTCTTTAAAAACTTTACGCAATCCACGCCAAGCGTAAATAAAACTTTTACATAATCTGGTTATTTTTATCATAAATAAAATTATAAAAAATATAAAACGTAAAACTCAATAACCCCCTTAATCCCCATGAAAAACAATATTATACTTAAAAAAAATTTAAAAGTGGATAAAAATAAGCAAAATTTGCAAAATTATAAACAGTTGAAACAGAATTATATTTATCAATAAAAATTAACTTATTACAAGAGACTTATTTGTAACTGCTCGCTAACCCCTTCTGTCATAGTAATATGATAATATCATAGTGTGGGTCTGTCGCCGAATACCGTATTCGGCATAAAATTCCAAATTTTTGTAAATTTTGTTAAAAACTTTTTCGCTAATATAACCATATTCCCTCAAAATTTTTTAACAAAATTTCCTAAAAATTTGAAATTTTATACTCGAAAGAGTATTCGGCGACAGCCCCGTAATACAAAAATGTCATTCTCGCAGAATCCTTTCCTTTTTGTCATTCCCCCCGCAACTTGCGGGGGGAATCCAGGAGTAAACAGCACAATCACCATCTACAGCATATCCAAAAATAAATCACGCCAAGTTCTGTTTCCTT
>JAHITL010000065.1 GCA_018817545.1 Patescibacteria group bacterium | reverse complement strand
CTTCCTTGTTTTTCCCAACGTCTAAACCAAGACAATTGATTATTAGCAAATTGATTAGTTGCTATCGTTAATTTTTCTATCATTTCTTCGTAAGTTAATTTATTTTGAAGATATAGGCTAATAAATTTATACTCTAAACCAAAAGCTTTCATTTTTTTCCAACTTAGTCCTTTCTGATGAAGTTGCTTTACTTCATCAACCATTTTTTCTTTTTCTAATCTACTTATTATCCGCTCGTAGATTTTTTTTTGCAAAATTTGTTTATCTGGATTTAACCCAATGATTAAAGCCCTATATTTCTCTTCTGCTGTTTTACTTTTAAATTCTTTATTACACAATAAAATTTCAACATAACGGATTAATCGTCTTTTATTATTTTTATCACTATTATTAATTTTTATCGCCATTTTAGGCGATAATTTTTTTATTTTATCAAAAAGCTGATCAATAGTTAATTGCTCCAGTTCTTTCCTTAAATTTAAATCAGGCTTGCTGTCAGATAACTGAAAATTATCAACAACAGCTTGTAAATATAAACCACTTCCACCAACCAAAATCGGTAATTTTTTACGTTGTAAAATATCGTCAATAGCTTCAAATGCTAGCTTTTGATATTTAGCTAAATTAAAATTTTGTTTAGGACTAACAACATCTATTAAATGATAAGGAATTACTTTTAACTTTTGACTTTTGACTTTTACCTTATAGTCTTTAAGATCTTTCCCTGTACCAATATCCATTTCACGATAAACCTGGCGAGAATCAGCGCTAACAATTTCGCCGTCAAATTTTAAAGCTAGTTGCGTTGCTAATTTAGTTTTTCCGCAAGCAGTCGGACCCAATATAACCACTATTTTATTTTTATGCTTTACCAACATATTATTTTAATAAAGAATTCAACTTTTGCCAGCTATTCTCTTACTATCGCTTTTGTTCATCTGGCAACTAATTGCAATTAACGGAAGAAAGTTAATTCTTAAAAAATAAATAAACCCTAACCATGAATACCGATGCAATTCCCCATAATACTATCAATCAAATTGGGATTCCAATGAAACTTGGATTTCCATAAGTCCAAACACAAAAGCTTATTGCAAATGCTTCAGCCATTGCACCAAAAAAAGCACAAATAATAAAAGTCTTTATTTCTTGCTTAGACTTATTCATTAATAACATAAGTATTGCTAAAACAACAAGAACAACAGTTAATATGAAATTAAATTTCCACAATAATGCAACACTTACTAAAGTTGAAATTGCAATCAATCCTGTAAAAATTTGATTGATTCTTCTATTCATAAAATAAGACTTAAGTTAATATTAGCACGTTCTTTTTCATTTTGTAAAACAGTTGATTAACCACCGGGCAGAGGCGAAATTTTTTTTATTTTTTGTCGCGAAGCGACAATTTCTTTCGATTAGCTGGTGGTAAAAAATTATCTCCTGAAACCACTTTTTTTACCGGTCAATTTTTCAAAATCATTTCTTGCCTTACCAGCGTAGCGACCACCCTTGATTGCGGAGATAACATTTTCGTCTAAGCCGGTAGCTAAATCTTTTTCAGCCACATTTCTAGTTGTAAGCTCAGCTAAGGAAGTAAAAACCAACTCAGACTCGGTCATGTTGTCGCGTAAGTTGTGGCCTTTAAGTTTTTTAATGCTCTTATGCTTTTTGACTGTCAAACCGCTCCATTCTCTATGAATTATGTTGGTGAGAATGGCAAACTTTTCTTTTTCTGTCACTTCATGTGTTGCCCAATAATCAGTCAGCTTATTCCTAATCTCTTATCCGCAAAATTATTTAAATTAACCGTTTTATAACCTTGAGCTCTGTTTTTATGACTAAATATGTCCGTCGTCGAATATGGTATTTGACGACAGACCCCCTTAAGAATTCAAATAACGCCAATTTTCCGTAGCCAGATACACGCTGTTATGTGATGTAGTCAGAAATTTCTATTCCTTAATGTGTTTTTGGCAATTTATTTTTAGTTTTCAACCAGTTTATATGTTTTGGCAAAAGCTTCGACGTCGATCAGGTAGGGTTCACCGTTCAATTTATATCACAAGCCATATTCGGCCCGAAATAAATTGCCAAAAAATCTTAAAAATAAATAAAGAAATTTCTGGCTATTTTACATAACATCAGTGATAACCGAGGTTCTCTAAAGCGAAGCGAAAGAGAATTTGGGAAAATGCCGAGCTGAGGCATTTTCCGGTTATCACTTGTTAGGCGAGGGTGAGCGACCGAAGGGAGCGAAAGCGCAGCGTCACCTCGAGTTTTGTTTGAATAAAATTTTTATTCTTTTTTAAAACAACCAACCAAATACATTTTGAGAATATTTAAAAAATTATTATCAATCAGTTTTTCAAAAAAAATTGATATTGATACGAGTGGTTTGCAAAATCCAAAATATTCGGGATTGCCGGCTCTTAAAATTTCACAATTTTGAAACCCGACCAATGCCCCCAATTTTAGTAATTTGCGGTATGTATTCGCTTTGTAGTAAGTGAAGTGCGTTTCTTCTTCTTTTTTCAACAATGTTTTTCTTAAGGATACATGAATGGTATGAGGCAATATTTTACACAAAGCCATTATAGGATTTATGATATTAGGAGTAATAAAGATAAATACGCCGCCAGGCTTTAGAACTCTAAATATTTCTTTTAAAACAAAGGATGGGCTACGCAAATGCTCTAAGACAAATTCAGAAATTACGATATCTACAGAATTGCTATCTAGTGGAATATGTTCTAAATTGGCAATTATTTTTTTATTTACGATTTGATTTTTATCTAACAATTTTTTGTTTACATCGACACCAATAATTAACTTTGGTATAGATTTAAATTCCGAGAGTATTCCATTATCTCCGCAGCCAGCATCAATAATAATTGAATTATTATTGATATAAATTTTTAAATATTTTCGAAAAAAATATCCTCCAGTTTTAAATTCCGGATGTTTCTTGTTTAATTTTTCCCAGATATAATCCTTCTGTTCTTTATTGTTACTGAAAAATATTGACATAAAAATTTTATTCAAACAAAATTTCGTACAACGTTTCGGTATATCTGATGTTTTGGACTTGCTTCAATGTTAAATTAAATATAGAAAAAAATCAAAAATATGGGAGAGCGAGGGCACGAAGCGAACCAGATATACCGTGTTATACGCCCCGACGAATCATTACATTATTATTAGATATAGAAATGATGAGGAGATTGCAACGGGGCGCGACAGCAGTCGAGCGAGTTCAATAAATATTTTTCAATTAAATATAGAATTTGATAGGCTTTCCTTATTATTAAGAATGAATTTGATTTTTTTGTTTTGAAAAATGGAAGAGGGGCTGGGGGTGAATGCCATTTTTTAAAACTCCTTATTCTTTTATTGTTTTTCCGTAAGCCATTTTAAGCAAATTTATTATCAACTCCTTATTCTTAGTTAAGTCTTGTTTTGAAATTCTAATTCTATATCTATTCCATTTATTGTCATATTCCATTAGATCTAAACTTGCATCTTCAATCAATTTATCTGTTTCTACTGTTTGTTCCAGTCTTATTTCCATTGTGGTATTTGATTTTTTTGGTCTAAAAATAACAAAATTATCAGGTTGTCCGTCTTTAGCTAGTCCAACATAGAATTTGTTGTATTTTAACTCATAACCGCTAGTAAATTCATTTATCATTGCCACTAACTCATCAGCCAAGGCAACTGTTTTTGTTGTTCCTCTTTTTTCCCAATAATTTCTATCTGTTGCTTCTTTGATTTCATCTTCTTCTACAAGTCCGAGACTAACTTCATTTAATACGGTTGTGAAATTCAACCAATAATCATTTTCGTTCTTGAAAGCTTCCATTTTTATCGCAATAAGTGGAATCGTACCATTGAAAATATTGATTACATTCAAAAATCTATTTGTGATATCTTCGGCAATGATAACGGCGCAATGATCATATTGCGGGTATCTTTTTTTCTCAATATCCCAATATTCAATTGTTCTAATAATATGACTCTCATCGACTTTCCCAAGCTGAATTTCTACTTCGTATCTTCTTTCAGAGTCAGGATCTTGAAGTAATAAATCAAGTCTTCCTGCTTTTGGATGGATTCTTTCTTTATCTTTCAATATCAAATCGCCTAATCCCAAAATAGATGGATCATTTGCAATTATTTCTTGCACCCATTTTTCAGTCAAAGTGGGGTTGTTTATAAGATTAATCTTTTCTGGTCTAATAAGATTTATTTTATCACTCATATTTTTTACTTGTTAAAAATTAAAATTATTTCTCAATCTCTTCTTCTACTTTTCTTTTTGCTTCTTCCAAAAGATCTTTGCTTTCTTTCCTTAATCTATGGCTTTCTTGGATTTTTAGAGCGATCTGTTTTTGGATTAATGGTTTGATGAGGGGGATTTTAAATGTTTCAAAATCTGATGGTTTCAAATGAGCAATCAAAGCTCCACCAGATAATTTTTCTACCTGCATTTTGCAAAGAATAGAACTAAATATCAAAGATAAGCACTCCTTTTCAAAATCTTGATATTTTTCTTTTAAAGTTAATCTCAAAAATGCACCGCTCAAAACTCCTTGGATATCTTCTTTTAAAACATAACTAATTCCAATAGTTCCATCTTTTGTAAAAAGTATCTCACCTTGTTTTGGTTGATAATTCTTTTTTAGCCCTTCAAATGCTTCGTCTGATATTTTTCTGTTTGATTCTGACAATCCAAAAACTGTAAAATCTGAAACTCTGACAAAATCTTTTCCTGTTTCGGTGTATGCATCTGTTCCAACTTCAACTCCTTTTTTCCATTTCACCATTTCGCCTGCAAAATCCCATCCGCCTGCATAATTTTCAATTTTTTTGATAATCTCCGCATATTTTGGCTGAAAATATTCGCTGTCGTATCTGCGAGCTTGTTCTATTGCTTTTTTTGTGGTGGAAAAAGTAAGTTCGTGGTTGACTTGATAATTAAGGAGTCCAAGCTCAGCAAGTAAAAGTTCTTCGGCCTCGTGGTAGAGTTTTTTAGATTGAGTTTGTTTTTGGTGAGCAGATTTTACGATTTGTTCAATTTGGAGTTGAAAGGATTGAGGGAAAAGAGGAATTTTAAGTTTTTTAATTGTCTGAATTGGTATTTGACTTTGAACTGACCCTGATGAATAGGCTTTTATTTGATTTTTAAAATAAGGAGATAATAAAAATATAAAGAAAAAACTTGGATTAATATTTTTTAATCTAAAAATTACCATTCCCGAGTTTATTCTTAAATTCTGATACTCAATAAATTCATTATAAATTCCAATATTGCCTATTGTTCCTCTTGTAGTAAAAACTATATCGTTTCTTTTTAGCTTTCCACCTCCTAAAATTCCATCTTTATTTTTAGTTATAAATTGTCCATTTTCTAAATTAAAACCATCGCTTAAAACATTGGATGTATTTAAAAATAAACAAAATCCTTTTGAAGAAAAATCATCACCATTTGGATAATTTTTACCTCTATCACCATCAATTATTTCAATGTAATTTTTATCGGAAAAATCAGTTGAATTTATTAAATTATATTTATTTTTTAAAAAACTTAATACAACAAAACACTCCGCATCGTATCTGCGAGCTTCGAGGACATCTGTATATTTTATGTAGCTTATTTGTGCCATAGTTATATATCTAATGGAGTAAATTTATTTTTGATAAACTCAAAGATTTTTTTGAAATTTTCTTTTGTTTCATTAGATAAAGCGAAAGATTCTTCGCTAATGAAAAGTTCTTGAATCGCTGAATTGAAATGATTTTTGTTGAAAGATGTCTCGCTCGGAAATGATTTTTGTTGAATCTGTAATTTTTCGTCTTCTGTAAATAGTTTTTCTGTTGTGAAAGTATCAAAAATTATATTAATATCATCAAGTGTAAATATTTGTTTTTCTAATTCTTGAGAAATTTCTTTTAGATATCTGTTTTTTGCACCTTTGCCTTTTGTTGTGGCAGTTCCATCGGCATCAAAAATAGCAATAAATTTTTTGTTATGTGCCAGATATTCTCTAAAAATATTTTCATATTTATCAACACTTGCACCAGGATAGAATTTAAAATCAAAACATTGATCTGCAAAAAACATATCCTTAACCCATTTGAATGTGTAGTAATCAAATTTTCCCTCAGTAAAAACAATTTTATCCGTAAGCTCAAAATCTGTTGCGTGAAATTCTAAAACATCAAGAATTGGTTTAAAATGGGTTTCTTCGTTTGGGTAATTAGCCACAAATTGTTTGTGTGGTATCGCCTTGATGTTTTGTCTAAAGTCATAGTCATTTGAATTGTCTCTCCCTGTGTCTTTTACAATAAAACAATTTAAAATAAATTTTGGATTGATGAGATATGGACTATGTGTTGAATAAATAATTTTTGATTTATCAATAAGTTTCTCAAAAAGAGACAGTAATTTTTGTTGTGAGCTTTCGTGGAGATTACTTGCAGGTTCATCAAATAAAAATAGATATTCACCGCTTTCATCAGCTCTTGCCTTTCTAAACTCTGTAAAAAGAATAAAACCAAAAAACCATCTAAAGCCAAGACTTCTTTCATTTATCAAAAAGTGGCTCGTGCCTTCATTCACTTTTAACTGGATAAAATACCCAGTTTGATCATTGCCAGTTTCAATTATGATGTTTTTATTTGGGCCAGAAAAAATCTCTTGCCAAGGAACGACAATTTTTTGATTTAAAATTGAAGAAATTTCTTGTTTTATTTGAGATGAAGCAGATTGTTTCGCTGTGTCTGTTAGTGCTTTTAACTTTGTTAAAAAGTCGTTGAGTGAATAACTAGAATTTATGGTATGTAATATATCGTCAATTATTTGTCTGTATTCTTTTTGTACTTCTTTTTCCTTTTCGCTTGTTAAAGTTTCGATATTTTCTAAATATATTTTTGTTGGAAAATCAAAAAGAAAATCGGGGAAATATAATATCTTAGGAATAATTTTCTTAACTTCATTCACTAGCTCATTCCATACTTCTTTATTTACAGAATGCAAACTTTTGCAAGATCTTTGTGTGCCAGTTTTTACCTTTAATTCAGGTTTCCACGACCATGTTGATGCTGATTTTTCAAATGAAGCATTATTAAAGGTATATTTTTTAGTAATTGTTATTTTTTCAATATCTTTTTCGAGTCTAAGTGT
>JAHITL010000064.1 GCA_018817545.1 Patescibacteria group bacterium | reverse complement strand
TTAAATGTGAAATCAAGGCTAAACGAGTTTTTCTTTTCCAAATATCAAAATAATTTAGAAATGTCATATCTATTAATATTTAATGTGCTGTGCTTAGATAAATAAAGTTAGGGCTTTCTCAAGAATATTTTGTACAAAAATCAAGCATAAAATATACGACACTTATTAAAATTCCGTCTATTCTTATCGTCAAAAAAAATACAAAAAACTTTGATGTTGTCATTGAATATTTATTAAAATAATGGAATAAAAATATGAACAATAAAGAATACAGAGAATATGAAATAGAAGTGAGGGCTCATATTTCTAAAGCAGATTTTTGGCCAGTTTTAGACAAACTCACCGGCCTATTTGGAAAACCCGAAACTACTGAAATAAAAACTTTTCTTTTTCGTAATCCGAATGGCTATGACAGAATAAGAATTCTCAAAGATAGCAAACGCGGAGTGTTAACAAAAAAAATAGGTAGTTACGCTAATAAGGCGCGAGAGGAAATAAATAGAGATTTTAGTTTAGATGAAGTGGATGACATTATATTAGAACTTAAAAGCAAAGGATCAACTGAATGTTCCTATCTTGGGAGTACAGGGCATGCTTTTTCCGGTTTAGGTAGTCAAAAACTTTATTTGTCTAAACATGAACATCTGGGTAATTTTTTGGAAGTTGAAGCCATAACAAAAAAACAGTCAGAAATAAAAGAGATACATCGCACAGTTAGTAAAACTTTAACAGACCTTAATTTACAGGAACTATCAGCTACTAAGTATCAAATTATGATGGATCAGATGTGCGCTAAGACACTTAGGCCAGTTTCAGAATATAGGAGGAAAGAGATTTCCCAGTTTTAATTTGAAAGAATTTGCCACCAAACCCCCTTTCCGCCACGCCCTCGCAGGGACGATTCTTTTTTCGGCGGAATTTGAGGCTGTATTTTGCAAAGCAAAATGCGCCACCAAAAGAGATGTTGCCATTGACCCACCCAACCCATTCGCAGGCAACGCCAAGGAACTCCCCAAAGATTCATTTACAAAATTGTTTAAATTCGTTATCATTATAGTATCAAGAAAGAAACCTTTATATTATATTCTATATACTATAATGTATACTGGTTATATTTTAAATTTACTTAAATAAATTTTCAAATTTTATAGAACTAAATTTGGTACGGTTTAAAAATTTTAAACAATCCTTTATTAAAATAGAAAAATCTTTTTCTAATCTATTGTGAGTAACATTTTGTCTTAATGCTTTCCAAACATGTTCTTGCGGATTATATTCCGGAGAATATGGAGGAAAATTAAATAATTCTAATTTCGTTGTATTTTTATTAATCTTAGAAAGAAATTCTCTAATTTTTTTGCTCTTGTGCCAACTTGCTCCGTCCCAGATTAAAAATATTTTTTTATTTTGATAAATTTTAAGTAATTTTTTTAAAAATTTAATTGTTGTTTCACTATTTTGTTTATCAACTGACATGGCCACGCATTTGCTTCTGTCTTTGTTGTTCTTTGTCATATTTAATGCTCCATAAAAGTTCTGCGATTCGCCTTTTCTTTTAGCTTCAACTATTGGTTGTTGATTTTTAAAATACCAAATATTCTTAATTTTAGTTTCTTGGTTTAAATTCATTTCATCTTCTACCAAGATAACCGAATCTTTGTTGTTTTTGAGCTTTTTTTTAAAGCCCCTTTAAATTCCTTGATTTTTTCTGGATCTTGCCTAAAATCCTTTGTTTTAGGCTTTTTAAAAGTAAATCCCGCTTCTTTAAATAAATCATGATAACTTTTAATATTTTTATATTCTATTTTATATTTTTTCTTAATGACTTTTTTTAAAATATCAGTAGACCAAAACTGAGTAGTAAAATTAAAATCCTTTAAATCTTTTGGGCATTCAGTTTGTATTATTTTAATAATTGCTTTCCTTTTTTCTTTGGATAATTTATAATTGTTACTAACAAAATTAGTTACTTCTAATGCGCCTTGTTTATAAAGAATGATTGAATTTCTAATAAATTTATCATCTCGTGTTAAAGCTTTGGCTATATTGGCAATAGTTAGTTCTTCATTTCTTGCCAATACAGTTTGAGCTCTATCACGAATTATTGAAGACACATTAGTTTTTTTGATTTTTAATAATTGTTCTTTTTCTTTTTGTGTAAGTTTAATTTTTGTAGACATACTTGGTCCCTAACTTCTAACGCAACAGTCTTGATTAATTAAATCTTTAAAAGCCTTATAAGGACTTTCAAAATTAAGTGCTGCTCGTGGTCGACCATTTAACAAGCATTGCACTTTTTTTACTTCATGTCTGGATATTTTATTAAAATC
>JAHITL010000063.1 GCA_018817545.1 Patescibacteria group bacterium | reverse complement strand
AAGTAAGATAAATAAGAAAAATAAGAAAAATAAGAGAAATAAGAAAAATTTCCTTTTGTCATTCCCGCAGAGCCCAAAAAGCGGGAATCCATTTTCTTTTGTCATTCCCGCAGAGCCAAAAAAGCGGGAATCCATTTTCTTTTGTCATTCCCGCAGAGCCAAAAAAGCGGGAATCCATTTCATTTTGTCATTCCCGCAGAGCCCAAAAAGCGGGAATCCATTTCATTATTAAATTTTAATACTGAGTTTTTATTAAAAAAATAATAAGAGAAATAAGACAGACCCTATAAAATTGAGATTTTTTTAAAAATATACCAATTATGTAGTTATACTTGCATTAATTGGCATATTTATGTTAGTATAGTAGCATATTTGTATGAATTATGTACAAAGAAAATTAGAGAGTCAAATTGTTAACAAGATGTTTCATAATAACATTATTGTTTTATATGGCCCTAGACAGGCAGGGAAGACTACTCTAGTAAAAAAAATATTAACTTCTTTTGCTGAAAAAGGATTGTATTGGAATTGTGAAGATCCTGAAATTTTCAGTATTCTGGCATCATTTAAAATAGATGCGATATTTGAGTATTTTAAAGATAAAAAAGTAGTTGTTTTTGATGAAGCTCAAAGAATTCCAAATATTGGATTGTTACTTAAATTACTTTTTGATACATATCCGCAAATTCAATATATTGCAACTGGTTCTTCAAGTTTTGAATTATCGCAACAAGTTGGAGAGCCTCTTGTTGGCAGATCGTGGGAGTTTGTATTATATCCTTTTGGTATAACTGAAATAGCAACTGATATTATTTCTCGGAAGAAAATATTGCCAACTACTTTAGTATATGGTTTATATCCGGAAATATGGAAACTAAACAATGAAGAAAAAGAACAAAAGTTAAAAATTATAGCAAATCAGTTTTTAGCAAAGGATTTACTTATATTTGAAGGTATTAGAAATGCAGTGGTTTTGAATGATATTTTGCGATTATTAGCAGGTCAAATAGGAAACGAAGTGTCTTATAATGAGATCGCGACTCTTTTGGGTATCAGTCGGCAAACAGTACAGAGATATATAGATATTTTAGAAAAATCTTTTGTTATATTTAGATTATATTCATATAGACGAAATATTCGTGGTAGAGTTGGCAGAAAATTTAAGGTATATTTTAATGATTTAGGTATTCGTAATGCGCTTATAAATCAATTTGCGTCAATTGATTTAAGCTTAAGACAAGACTCAGGGCATTTATGGGAAAATTTTTGCATATTAGAACGAAAAAAAATAAATAGTTATACAAATAAACAACCATCAACTTTTTTTTGGCGTGGCGATTCATCTGAGGTGGATTATTTAGAAGAAGAAAAGGGTGAGATAATGGCTTATGAATGTAAATTAAATGTAAATGCGCGTATTTCAAGTGTTAACGCATTTAAGAAAGAGGTAAAGCCGAAAATTTTAGAATTAATAAATCCAGAAACAATTGAAAATTTTTTAAAGTAAATAAAATAAGAGAAATAAGAGAAATAAGATAAATAAGAGAAATAAGAATAAATAAAATAAGATAAGTAAGATAAGTAAGATAAGTAAGAGAAATAAGAAAAATAAGAAAAATTTTCTTTTGTCATTCCCGCAGAGCCCAAAAAGCGGGAATCCATTTCATTATTAAAATTAAAAATAAGATAAATAAGATAAGTAAGATAAATAAGAAAAATAAGAAAAATAAGAAAAATAAGGCAGGATTTATTTGTTAAATTGAGATTTTTCTAAAAATATACCAATTATGTAGTTATACTTGCATTAATTGGCATATTTATGATAGTACAATAACGTAATTAGACGAATTGTATATCGGGTTTGTCGCTGGATACGGTATTCGGCAATAGATCCCATGAATAATATATTGTATTTATTAAAAATTAAAATATTAAGTTATTATTTAAAAATTACCTGTCCCGCTTTTGCGGTGAAAAATTAAAAATTTTAATATTATGTCTAAATATTTAGTTACTGGTGGGGCCGGATTTATTGGGTCGCATTTAGTTGATGAATTAATTAAACAAGGCAACGAAGTTGTTATTATTGATAATTTATCAACTGGCAAAAAAGAAAATCTTAATTCAAAAGCTAAATTTTTTAATGTTGATATTTGTTCACCAGTAATTAAAAAAATATTTAAAAGTGAGAAGTTTGATTATGTTTTTCATTTGGCCGCGCAGATTGATGTAAGAGTTTCTGTCGCTAAGCCAGAATTTGATAATAAGGTAAACGCAATGGGTAGTTATAATATCTTTAAAAATTGCGGATTAAATAAAGTTAAAAAAGTGGTTTTTATTTCTACTGGTGGAGCGCTTTATGGAGATTGTTTAAAACCTGCGAAAGAAAGAACTTTGATTCAACCCATTTCTCCTTATGCTATTCATAAATATACTGCAGAAAGATATTTGGAATTATGTTATGATTTATATAATTTAAATTATGTTGTTTTAAGATTAGCTAATGTTTTTGGCCCAAGGCAGTATAGCGGGGGAGAATGCGGTGTTATAGGGCTGTTCACACATAATATAGCCAATAACAAGCCCAGTACGCTTTATGGTGACGGAACGAAGACAAGGGATTTTGTTTATGTGCTTGATGTTGTAGGAGCTTGTTTAAAAGCCATTGCAGTTAAACAGCGAGGAGTTTTTAATATAGGGAACGGTAAAGAGATTAGTATTTTGCAAATTATTAATGCTATAAAAAAAGTTGCTGGTAAGAAATTTGTTTATAAACAAGAGAAAGATAAGGTCGGTGAAGTACAAAGGAGTGTACTTGATAGTAGCAAAGCGAAAAAAATATTAAACTGGGAACCAAAAGTGAAACTTGAGCAAGGTTTAAAAAATACTATTGATTGGGAGATGAAAAAGTAATAAACTGTATCAGCTATACTTATACACTTAATTCAGTTTATTATATAAAAATATAAAAAAATGAAATACATAGAATTATTAAAAAATATAAAAGAGCCTATATTTTCAATTCAAGATTTGAAATTAATTGGATACAAAATAATTCCTTCTCAGTTTTCAGCATATTCAAAAAAAGGACAAATAATCAAATTAAAGAATGGATTATATCTAATAGCAGACAAAAAAAACTTTGCTATTAAAGAAAATATCGCGTTTAAAATGTATGAGCCGAGTTATATTAGCTTAGAATGGGCACTATATCATTATGGTTTTATTCCTGAAATAGTTTATAATATAACTTCAATTTCCACAAAAGCTACCAGAAAATTTAAAAATTATTTTGGACTATTTATTTATAGAAAAATAAAAAAAGAACTTTTTTGGGGATATAAAAAAGAAGAAAAAAACGGACAAATTTATTTAATAGCTGAACCTGAGAAGGCGCTTCTTGATTATATTTATTTTAATTTACCTAAAATTAAAAATGATGCTGATATTGAAGAACTCCGTTTAAACCCTATAATGATAAAAAAATTAGATGTCAAAAAATTAAAAAAATATACGAAACTTTTTAAAAATAAAAAAATCAGCAAAATAATCGTAAATATATGCTTACGTTAGAACAAATAAAAAATCTTGTTAGAATAGATATTTTTCAAAAAAATCCTAAAGCGGCGCTTATTGAATATTTACAATATGAAATTCTTGATTCTCTTTTTAAACAAAAAAACAGCGAAAAACTTTCATTTATCGGAGGAACGGCGATTAGAATAGTCTATCAGAGCCAGCGTTTTTCAGAAGATTTGAATTTTGATAATTTCGGTTTGAATTTTTTAGATTTTAAAAAACTTTTAGATGCCGTTGCGGAGGATATGGTTTTGAAAGGGTTTGAATTAGAATTTAGATTTGTGGAAAAAATGGCTTTTCATTGTTATATAAAATTTCCAAATATTTTATTCTTAAACAAATTAAGCTCAAATGATGATGAAAAGTTATTAATTAGAATAGATACAGTGGAAAAAGAAAAAAAAATAAAACCGAATATTTTCATCATTAATAATTTTGGTGTTTATCGTAAGATATTAGTTAATCCGATTGAAACTATTTTATCACAAAAAATTTTAACCATTCTTGAACGAAAGAGAGAAAAGGGCCGTGATTTTTATGATGTTTCATATTTGCTTGGTATCGCTAAACCAGACTATGAGTATTTTAAAAATAATCGCAATTTAGACCAAAAAACAATCAAAGAAAAATTACTTATCAGAATAGATAAATTAAATATGAAAGAATTATCAAACGAGGTTCTTCCTTTTTTATTTAAAACAGAAGATATTGACAGAGTTTTAACTTTTAGAGAATATATCGAACAAAAACTTTAAAATTTTTT
>JAHITL010000062.1 GCA_018817545.1 Patescibacteria group bacterium | reverse complement strand
TTATCTCCTTTAATGGCGGCTAATGCCACTTGCGCTTTTTCTTGTGGACTAAAAGTCCTTGGTGTTTTAATCATAGATTTTTATCATACAGCTCTATCTCATTTCTGTAAATTTCGTGTCCAGTTTTATCAGACCATTATAGGTGTTGAAAGCCAGATTCTCTATTCTTTGGAAAAGAAATAATGGAGTATGGCAAATCAGCCATCACCATTCGTCTTTAGAGCCAATCTAAAGAGTCAATCTAAAAAAAAATTAAAATAAGGCTTGGTGTTATTTTGGCACCAAGCTATTTTTATTTTGAAAATAATAACGATTGTGATATTATTGTTTATAATATGATAGATATTAAAAAAATAAAAAATGATTTTCCTTTGTTGAATAAGCAGATTAATAGTAAGCCTATTATTTATTTTGATAGCGCTTGTATGAGCTTAAAGCCAAGACAGGTAATTGAGGCGATGAATGAATATTATTATGAATATCCTGCTTGCGCTGGCAGAAGTTCTCATCGGCTAGGAGAATTGGTAACAAATAAAGTAAAAGAAGTTAGGCAAATTGTTGCTAAATTTATTAATGCAAATAGTGAAAAAGAAATCGTGTTTGTTAGAAATACTACCGAAGCAATAAATCTTTTAGCTAATTCTTTAAATTTTAAAGAAAATGATATAATTTTAACAACTGATAAGGAGCATAATTCTAATTTAATCCCTTGGCAGGCGTTGGTTAACAAAAAAGGCATTAAACATTTAATTGTTAAATCAAGAGATGATGGAACATTTGATTTTGAAAGTTATAGAAAATTAGTAAAAGGAGTGACATTGGTGTCTATGGTTCATACTTCAAATTTGGATGGAATGACTATTCCTGCTAAAGAAATTATAAAAAT
Source organism: Patescibacteria group bacterium (assembly GCA_018817545.1). Lineage (GTDB taxonomy): Bacteria > Patescibacteriota > Patescibacteriia > Patescibacteriales > GWC2-42-12 > JAHITL01. The sequence goes on along the minus strand of JAHITL010000062.1, from coordinate 1,296 downwards.
TGCTCATGAAAATGGATCTTTGGTTTTTCTTGACGCTGCTCAAAGCGCTCCTCATAAAAAAATTGATGTAAAAGATCTTGATGTTGATTTTTTAGCTTTTTCTTGTCATAAAATGTTGGGACCAACTGGGACAGGAATTTTTTATGCTAAATATGGTTTACTTGAAAAGTTGGATCCGTTTTTGGTTGGTGGTGATACTGTTGAATATTCAACTTATGAAAGTCATAAAATGCTTGAGGCTCCAGAAAAATTTGAAGCAGGTTTGCAAAATTATGCTGGGATTATTGGAATCGGAGAAGCTGTTAAATATTTAGAAGCAATAGGATTTGATAATATAAAAGAGCAAGAATTAAAACTTAATAGTTTTATAACAGAAGAATTAAATAAATTGTCAAAAATTAAAATTATTGGCTCTGCTGATTCTGCTTTGCGATCAGGCATTATTTCATTTTATATTAAAGAAACAGATATGCACCAGATTGCTTTGATGCTTGATGAGATGTCTAATATAATGATTCGATCAGGACAACATTGTGTTCATTCTTGGTTTAATGATAAAAAAATAAAAAATTCCGCTCGTGTATCTTTGTATTTTTATAATACAATGGAAGAAGCGGAAAAATTTATTAGTTGTATTAATAAAATAATAAAAATATTGTAATTATTTTCATTTACTTTCAACTTTTAACTTTTAACTTTTAACTTTCTTATGTTTTGTATATTAGCGTTAATTGTATTTTCAATTTTGGGAATTTTTAGTGTTACTCATCGTCCTTTAGCTAAAGAGGCATTGGATTGTGTATTTAGACGAATAACTTTAAGGCCGTGCAATACAGGATTTAAGGAAAAAATTAAGAGCAAAATTTTAGTTAAATTATTAAATAGATCAACATTTATTGCTCGAATTTTTAATCAACATTTTGAATTATTGTCATGGATATTTGTTATATTAATGATTGGGAGTACTTTTTGGGTGATAAAAGGCGGGTATAATTATTATTTTTACGGCAGCTGTAATGGTTTGAATAAAAGCGGGTTTTGCGCTTTTGATCCTAAGGGAGACAATAATAAGATTACTGGAATAAATGCTCAGTGCGGAATTAAAGAAGTGTTAGAAAAAAATGTGTCATTGAATAATGTTGATTTATCTACATCTCCAACAAAAAATGTTGGTTCTAAAAATACAGTTGTGTTTATTGGTTGTTATGAATGTGATTATTCTAGAAAAGCGTATCAAGATATTCAAAAATTAGTAAAAGAGCGAAAGACAAATTATATATTTGCTCATTATCCAGC
>JAHITL010000061.1 GCA_018817545.1 Patescibacteria group bacterium | reverse complement strand
TTCTTATTTTAATTCTTATTTTAACACTTCCCCAATAATACTTTTCATCCCCTTCTCTGGTTTGCCGTCGCGGGCTGTGAAATCTTCAAAAGGATAAGCTCCTGGATAAATTTTATTATTAATAAATAGCGCTGGAACGCCAGTGATGCCAGCCTCTTTACCTTCTGACATCTGTTTTAATATTTTAGTTTTAAATTGCTCTGTTTCTAAACATTTAGCAAATTTAACTTTATCTAAACCAAGCTCTTTGACATTAATATTAAATTGATCAATTCCCATTAAACCAGTTTTATTATTGGCAAATAATTTATTATACATTTCCCAAAATTTACCTTGTTCAGATGCGCATTCACTTATTTCAGACGCAATAAGCGCGTTTTGATGAGAATCTAATAAGTAATGACGATAAGCCACGACCACTTTATCGCCAAATTCAGTTTTAATTTGTTTTAAAGTGCCATAAAAATTAGCGCAAAAAGGATCTTCAAAATCAGAATAAATAATCATTTGAACAGGAGCAGTTTTTTCTCCCCAAAGATGATCTGTTTCATCAATTAACCGAATCGGCTTAATTTGATAATTATTATCATCTGTCAATTGTTCAATTTGTTCTTGATTTTTTTTAACTTCCTCACTAACAATATTATTAATAACACTCTTAGTTTTCTTTTTATTAATTAAAATAAAACCAGAAGCTAAAATTAAACAAATAACTATTAGGCTAATGATAAAAGTTTTTTTAATATTCATAGTCATCTACTTAAGAATTTTTAATTTTGTAATTTTTAATTTTTTCCCGCATATTGCGGGATAATATTTAAATTTTTAATATAAATCTCAAAAAACAACTATAAAAATAAATAAATAAATATTTGGATATTAAAAATTAAAATATTTAAAAATTACCTGTCCCGCTTTTGCGGTGAAAAATTATAAAATTAAAAATTCTTTAGAATATTATTTATATTTCAACTTTCTTTAAATGCCAATCAGTTGCTTCTTGAAAATTATATCCTATTCTAAAAAGTATTGCTTCATCAAATCTTTTACCAATTAACTGCAAGCCAACAGGCATATTATTATCAAATCCACAAGGAATAGATATCGCTGGTAATCCAGCTAATGAAGCTCCTGTAACAAAAATATCTTCCAAATACATCTTCAATGGATCTTGCGATTTAGAACCTATTTTAAAAGCAACATGCGGAGCTGTTGGTGTTAATAAGCAATCCACTTGCTCTAAAACTTTATCCATTTCTTGCTTTATTTTAGTTCGAACTTTTTGCGCTTGAATATAATAAGCATCATAATAACCTGCTGATAAAGCATAAGTGCCTAACATAATTCTTCTTTTTGTTTCTGCTCCAAATCCTTTTCCCCGACTTTTCGCATAAATATCAAAAAGCGAATGAATATTATTTTTCTCTTCCATAGCGCTTAAACCATATTTGATTCCATCAAATCTAGCTAAATTAGAACTAATCTCTGACGGCGTAATTATATAATAAACAGGCACGCCATATGCCGTATGAGGTAAACTTACTTTAACAAACTTAACACCTAATTTTTTAAATTCTTCTATGGCTTGTTCTACCGCTTGTTTTACTCCTTTGTCTACTCCTTCAATAAAATATTCTTTTGGCAAGCCGACTTTTAAACCATGTAAGTCCTGTTTTATTAATTTTTGATAATCATCTATTTTTTCTTTAACTGTTGTCGCATCATTTTTATCAACTCCTGCAATTACTGACAAAATAATAGCAGCGTCTTCCACTGTTTTAGTAATTAGCCCTGGCACATCAGTAGAACTTGTCATAGAAATTAAACCAAAACGAGAACTTCTGCCATAAGTTGGTTTTAGACCAGTGACACCGCAAAAACTAGCAGGATATCTAATAGAACCGCCTGTATCTGTACCTAAGGCAAATAAACACATATCTGTTACAACTGCAACAGCAGAACCGCCAGAAGATCCGCCTGCCACACACTCTAAATTCCAAGGATTATGAGTTACACCAAAAGCTGAATTCTCAGTTGAAGCTCCATGCGCGAATTCGTCCATATTAACTTTGCCTAAAAGAACAGCGCCTGCTTGTTTTAATTTTTTTATAATTGTCGCATCATAAGGTGCGATATAATTTTCTAAAATTTTTGAACCAGCTGTAGTTTTTATTCCTCTCGTTAAAATATTATCTTTAACTAAATATGGAATACCCAGTAGGGGCGGGGTCTCCCAGCCCTGCCCTGTTTGCCTAATTTCATCAGCCTTTTTAGCTTCAACCAAAACTTGCTCTTCACAAACAGTTAAACAAGCATTAATTTTATTATCAACTTCTTTAATCCGTGCCAAACAAGCCTCAGTTAATTCAACCGAAGTTATTTCTTTATTATTTAATTTTTCAATAGCTTGTTTTATTGTTAGCTTATTTAACTCACTTTTTTGCATATATCCAATAATATTATTTATTGACTGTTAAGTCAATAAATGCCCCTTAAATGGGTCTGTCGCCGAATGCCCCGCAAATGCGGGGTACTCGGCGACAGACCCTAAATTCTAGGAAACAATGATTCGCCTTTTTTAATTTGATTGGCGCTAAATTGTTCAATCAATTTTTTAGAAACATCCGGCATAAATGACTCAAGCAAAACAGCTACATTTAAAATATCTTGAGCGATTGGTTGTAAAACTTGTTTAATTTTTTCTTTATCATTCATTTTCCATGGTCTTTCATTACTTAATATTTCATCACCATATTTTAACTTTTTCCATAATAATTTAAGAGCCTCATCAAATTCAAAAGCTAACATTTTTTCTTTAAATTTTCTAATTAATTCTTCTTCACTATTTATTTTTAAATCTAATTTCAAATCATTTTTTTCCAATAGATTAGAAATTCTTGACACTAAATTACCTAATCCGTTAGCTAAATCAGCATTATATTTTTTATCAAATTGCTGCCAACTAATATCACCATCATTGCCAAAAACAGTAGCGCTTATTATTAAATAACGAGTAGCATCAACACCATATTTTTTAATTAACTCTTCTGGCACGATTACATTGCCTAAAGATTTACTCATTTTTTGTCCATCAATTAAAAAATAACCATGAATAAATAATGTTTTTGGAAGTGGCAATCCTAAACTCAAAAGCATCGCGGGCCAGATTGTGGTATGTACACGCAAAATATCTTTGCTCATTAATTGCGCTGTTGGTGGAAATAATTCTGGTACATTTTTAACATCACCATCCCATCCTAATCCTGTTAAATAATAAAGAAAAGCATCAGCCCAAACATATGTTGTGTGCGATTTGTCCCATGGAATAGGTATCCCCCAACTTACATTTTTTCTAGAAAATGACACATCATTCAATCCTTCTTTTTCGTAAAAACTAACAATTTCATTTTTTTTATGTAAAGGCAAAATTTGCAATTCATCTTTCTTGATTAAATTTAATAATTTATTCTGATATTTTGAAAGCCTAAAAGTATAACATTCTTCGCTCATTTTTTCAGGAGTAGTTTTATGATCAGGACATACGCCATCAATAAGATCTTTCTCGGCTTTATATTGTTCACAACCACGACAATAAAGCCCTTCATATTTACTTAAATAAATATCACCATTGTCATACATAAATTGTAAAGCTTTTTGCACAGCTTTCATATGATTAACATCAGTAGTTCTTGAAAAATTATCATTAGAAATATTTAATTTCTTCCAAGCTTGTTTAAATTTATCTGCAATTTCATCTGTATATTTTTGAGGTTTCAATCCCATCGCATTGGCCTTTTCTTCAATTTTTGCCCCATGTTCATCTGTTCCTGTTAAAAAGAAAGTTTCGTCTCCAATTAAGCGATGCCAACGCGCCAAAATATCCACCGCTACCGTAGAATAAGTATGGCCAATATGTGGAACGTCATTAACATAATAAGCAGGCGATGTAATATAAAACTTTTTTTTCATAATTCGTAATTGATAATTGATTAATTACTCAATTTCTTCTTTTCTTTCTCTAATATATTTAGTCCAATCCTCTGCAATTTCTACAAAAATCTTAAATGGCGCTTCAATAATAAAATCTAGAACAAAAACAAAAACATTAATATGTGAAAACTTTTCATTTAACCATTTACCAACAGCTATTACTGGTGTAAAGAAAAAATCAATAATTAAACTGAAAATATTTTCTTTTTTTTCAATCACAAGCATTTCTTTTGTCATTTTCTTTATTATAATACCAAAAAAACTTACTAATGTTACAAAGAAAAGAAAAATCACAATACTTACAAAAGTAAAATTAATTTTTCTCAAAAACCAAACAACCAATCCAAATGTTACAAAGAAAGTAATAGCATAAAGAATACTAAAAATAGTATTAGACACTCTCCCACGCTTTACTGGTTGACGCAATTCGTAAGGTTCACGACGTTGCTTTTCTTCAAAAACAATCTCTTCTATGCCATCAACAATTCTTGCTGAATTTTTATCAGACGGCATACGTGTAAATAAAACTATTATTAACAATAACAATGGAGGAAAACCGATATTAATGGCTAAAGAAGTATAATCAAGCATTTCGCCAAACCAAGAAGTCATTGGAACTTCCAGAAGAACAACTAAAACCATTTTTGTTAAAAATATATAAATAATACTACGCACTGCCGCGCGCTTTAGTCTTGTTGATGCCAACTGATAACGTTTATTACAAAATTTCTTGATTAGCCTCTTAAAAGATATTGGATCTTCCCTTAATTCCTCATATACCTTTACAGGATCATCTTCTATTACATCGCATAAGATAGAATAAAAAACAGTATATTGATTAATAATTTTTGTTAATTGGATTGTCAATGGATGATTAATTTGCTGGTCAATAGATAAACGCAATTGATCTAAATTATTAACTACATTTAAAATTTCCTCATCTTTAGCAATAGACCAATCAGCAACAAAATATTTAAACAACTGATATTCCAACATATCACGATCAAACTTCAAATAAATTTTATGAATACCAATATATATCTGGATTTCTTTATCTTTTTGATAAAGCTCAGGAAATTTAATGTTTGTATTTAAAAGTTCATATGCATCACTAATTATTTTTTGAACAACTAAATTACTACTTAATTTTTCTTCAATCTCTGAAGCAGCTAATGCTAAAATCCACTTAACTGCTTTATCTTTTTTTTTACTATCATTATTAAACTTTTGTAAACATATTTTTTTAAATTTAATATATTTACTAATAGTAATCGCTACCTCATCAATTTTAGTTTCCTTTATACTATTATTTGGCAAATAAGCAGCTCTAATAAGTTCTGTTAATAAATGCTTAGCAATTTCTTCAGGCTTTTGCTCTCTAATTGCTCCTTCAATAACTATGCATCGCTTAAGAATTCTTTGGATAGCATTTTTCCGCAACAAATGATCTTCTTTATAATCAACTGAATTACGAATTTTTTCATAAAAAAAAGCCATCTTAGAAATTATTTCAGAGACTTTAATTTTAGGCGTATCATCTTCATTATCAGCCTTATTTTTTCTTTTATAAATAATCTGAAATAACTTTTTCGCGCTATCTGTTACAGTAAGTAAGCTCGCTGTTTTTCTAGAAATTGTTGGATTATCAGACATGAGATTAATTTTTAATTTTTAAAAATTTAAAATATTATTTTAATGAAAATGAAAAAAATTTACTTCTTCTTTTTTACTTTTTACTTTTAACTTTAACGTACTCTTTCTAAGTCAATTAACTCTCTTGCTAACTTTTCATAAGCCTTTCCACCTTTTGATTTAGAGTCGTAATAAAAAATAGAGCGACCATAACTAGGCGCTTCAGCTAGTTTAACGCTACGAGGAATAATAGTACGAAAAACTTTATTAGGAAAATATTGATAAAGCTCATTCATCACTGAACTAGACAAACGATTGCGTTTATCAAACATAGTAATAACTGCTCCCATAATTCCAAGCGCTGGTTTTAAATTACCTTGAACCAATGCAATAGTATCCAAAAGTTGTCCCAAACCTTCCAAAGCGAAATATTCACTTTGAACTGGTATCAAAATTTCATCAGCAGCAACTAAACTATTAATAGTTAATAATCCCAAAGAAGGTGGCCCATCAATAAGTATATAATCATATTCATCTCTAATACTTTCCAAAACTTTTGATAGCCTAAATTCCCTATCATCAAGACCAACCAATTCAATCCCTGCTCCAGCTAAAGAAACAGTGGCTGGAGCAACTTTGTAGCGATCTTGAACAGTATACTTGATAATTTCATAAATTGGTTTTTGACCAATAATAGCTTCATAAATTCCATGCTCTAATTTTCTATGATCTATTCCTAAACCTGAAGTAGCATTAGCTTGCGGATCAACATCAACTAACAAAACTTGCTTGCCAAAATGAGCCAAATAAGCGCCTAAATTTAAAGCAGTAGTAGTCTTACCCACTCCGCCTTTTTGATTAACAATAGAGATTATCTTACCCATAAAAATGAAAATAAAAAATTTTCCTTTTAACTTTATACTTTTAACTTTTAACTAACTTCGACTTTATTATATCTTAATTTATTTACTTAAATTACACTCTAACTATACCATACTGACAAGGATTAGCAAGACTGCTTGATAAAAATATGCTGTCAGTGTAGGATTAAATAATGACAAATAATAAACTAAACATTATTAAATTGCCACCACAAAATTTAGAGGCTGAAAGCTCTCTTTTGGGTTGTTTGCTTATTGATAAAAACGCTGTTATTAAAATTGTTGACACTATTCGACCTGAAGATTTTTATAAAGATGCAAACGGTATAATTTTTTCAGCAATGAGAGAACTTTATGTTCACCACGAACCAATAGATATTTTAACTCTAGCCAGTAAACTAGGAGAGAAAAATCAACTAGAAGGCATTGGAGGTCGCACTTATTTAGCTGAACTAACTAACAGCGTTGCTACATCTTCTCATGTTGTTTTTTATTCTGATATAGTCCAACGTAAAGCTACTTTACGACGATTATTAACAGCTGCCGCAGAAATTTCTGAAATGGGCTATCAAGAAGACGAAGAAATTGGAAAAATTTTAGATAATGCTGAACAAAAACTTTTTGGTGTTTCACAAAAATATTTAAAAAATGTTTTTTTACCAATTGACAATCTATTAACAGAAGCTTTTGACAGAATTGACGAACTACATAAACAAGGAGGCAAATTACGTGGATTAACAACAGGCTTTTTTGATTTAGATAATATGTTGGCTGGTTTGCAAAAATCAGATTTAATAATTTTGGCTGCTCGTCCTAGTGTAGGAAAAACTTCATTAGCATTAGATATAATTCGTCAATCTGCTATCAAAAGCAAAGTGCCAATCGGTATTTTTTCTTTAGAAATGAGTAAAGAACAATTAGTTGATAGAATGCTTTGCGCTCAAGCCAACGTAAGTCTCTGGCGTATGCGTACTGGTAAATTATCTGACAGAGAAGAAGATAATGATTTTGTACGTATAGGAGAAGCTATGGGTCAATTATCAGAGGCGCCAATTTACATTGACGATTCTGCTAATTCTAGTATTATGGAAATAAGGACTAAAGCGCGACGTTTACAAGTAGAAAAAGGATTAGGACTTTTAGTTATTGATTATTTACAATTAATGGAAGGGCGTGGTAAGTATGGTGATAATCGCGTTCAAGAAGTTTCTGAAATTACTCGAGGCCTTAAAGGTGTTGCCAGAGAATTAAATATTCCAGTACTTGCTTTATCTCAGCTATCGCGCGCCGTTGAACAAACCAAACCTGCTATACCAAAATTATCCCATCTGCGTGAATCAGGGTCAATTGAACAAGATGCCGATGTTGTAATGTTTATCTATCGCAAAGCAGCCGACCGTGGATATAATTTTGAAGATTTACCAGAAAATGAAAAACATTTAGCAGAACTTTACATCGCCAAACATCGTAATGGTCCAACTGGCAAAGTTAACTTATATTTTGATGAAAACACAGTAAGTTTTAAGAATCTGGAAAAAAACAATACAGAAACACCACCTGAATATTAATTATAATAATTAAAATAAATTTTTAATTTTTAAATAATACTCTAATTTTTAATATATAAATATTTGTTTGTTTATATAATTTAATTTTTTCTTGAAATTTATATTAAAAATTTAAATATTAGGATATTATTTAAAAATTATAAAATTATAAAATTAAAAATTCTTTAAAGTATTATTTAATAATTAAAAATTATAAAAACTATGTTTAACAAACTCAAACAATTTAAAGATTTACGAAATCAAGCTAAAACAATACAAAATGCATTAGCGGGAGAAACTACCACAGTAGAAAAAAATGGGATTAAAGTAGTCATTAATGGCAATATGGAAATTACTCAAATTAATATTAATGAAAGTTTAGCAAAAAATAATCTAGAAAAAACATTAACTGATTGCCTTAATGAAGCAATTAAAAAAACTCAAAGATTAATGGCTAAAAAAATACAAGAAATGGGAGGAATACAGGGACTAAATTAATTAAGAATTTTTAATTTTATAATTTTTAATTTTTAAATAATATCCTAATATTTAAATTTTTAATATAAATCTTAAAAAAACGACTAAATTATAAAGAATAAATAAATATTTTAAAAATTAAGATATTTTATTATTACTTGGTCATTAACTTCTAACGCAACAGTCTTGATTAATTAAATCTTTAAAAGCCTTATAAGGACTTTCAAAATTAAGTGCTGCTCTAGGTCGACCATTTAACAAGCATTGCACTTTTTTTACTTCATGTCTGGATATTTT
>JAHITL010000060.1 GCA_018817545.1 Patescibacteria group bacterium | reverse complement strand
CCCGTTTCTTTTTTTGTCATTCCCGTGAAAACGGGAATCCAGGATTAAACGTACAAATGTTATTATAATATATCAAAATAAATCACTCAATATAAAATTATCTATAAAATTATCTTTTGTTTATTAATATTTTTTAAAATAGACTATTTTTTCAGTGCTATTTTTAACTGTAGAATTTTTATCTTTCTACCTCTTACTCCTGGATTCCCGTTTTCACGGGAATGACAAAAAATGGAGATGTTCTGTTTTTATTCCAATATTAACTTTTAACTTTAAACTTTAAACTTTAAACTTTCTCTAATACCCATATTGCTGAGTAGAAAATAAATTCACTCTATCAAATGGCCAACCACGCAACAACACTCTGCCAACAACAAAACTTTTATTCACAGGACCAAAACTGCGTGAATCTTTAGAAAAATTTCTATTATCACCAAAAACATAATATTCATCATTACTTAAACTAATAATATCGTCATCTGTCCCATTAGTTTTTACTCCATTAGCTAAATATGGCTCATCTATCTTAATACCCAATGGATGCTCTTTGTTAAAAATATGAATTTCACCATCTTTTACTTGTATTTTTTCATTAGGCAACCCGACAACTCTTTTAATAAAATATTCTTGCGGATTACGTGGATATTTAAAAACAATTATATCACCCCTCTTTGGCTCATGAAAACGATAACTAATTTCGTCAATAATCAAATATTCACTATCATAAAAATTAGGCTCCATTGAAGCTCCTCTAACATAAAATGGTTGAATTAAAAAATATCTAATTGGAATAATAATAGCCAACGAAATAAGAACAACTTTTATAAAGTCAAAAATAAAAATAAAAAAATTTTTAATCATAAATAGTTTAGCTAATCAATGAGTTAGTTAAAATACTGTCAATAGTATAACAACTTTACATTTTAAAAGCAAACTTTGCTTTTTCTGCCCATTTCTGTTATATTAATCCCATGAATAACAGACTTAAAAAAATTGCTTTGCTTGGAGGAGACATAATTATTCTTTATGCTTCTCTTTATTTTACTCTATTAATCCGCTACTTTAATGCGGATTTATTAACAATACATCTTTGGCCTTTTTCTATAATTTTCTTATTATGGCTAATTATTTTCTATATTGCCAATCTTTATAATTTGAATCTAGCTGTTAATAATTTCATTTTTTTTCAAATAAGTAGCAAAGCTTTAATTATAGCAAGTTTAACATCTATCGCCTTTTTTTATTTACTCCCTAATATTGGCATTGCTCCTAAAAGGATTTTGTTTATCTATATTATAGTTTTCTCCTTATTATTCTATCTTTGGCGTCAATTTTATAATTGGTCATTAAAGGCTTATTTACCAAAAAATAAATTAGCCATTATCGGATGCAATAAATTGGTGAAAGAATTAATTGACGAACTGCAAAAAAAACCGCACTTAGGCTATATTATTTCTCTGATTGCCGATGATACTAATGAAAACATCTCTATTAACAACATTCCAATAATTAAAAATTTGGTGGATTTGCCAAAGTTAATTAAAAAAGATAGAATAACATCAATAATTTTTACCATTGATCCTCATCAATCACCTGAATTACGCACTGCTCTTTTTAATTGTTTGCCATTAAAAATAAATTATTTTAGTCTTCCTGATTTTTATGAAATAATTACAGGAAAAATTCCATTAGAAGCTATTGATCAAATGTGGTTTTTGGAAAAATTAAATGAAAGCAATAAAATTTGGTTTGATTGTTTTAAAAAATTTTACGACTTTTTTTTAGCTTTAATTATTTTATTAATAACTCTACCTTTTTGGCTAATTATTGCAATAATTATAAAAACAACTAATCCAGGACCAGTATTTTTTATTATGCAAAGATTAGGTAAAAATGGAAAAATTTTTAAACTAATTAAATTCAGAACAATGAATGAAAAAAATAATGACTATTCCCCTACTTGTGCTAATGATCCACGGATAACTAAATTTGGTTCATTTCTAAGAAAAACTAGAATTGACGAATTACCACAACTATTAAATATTATTAAAGGAGAAATGAGTTTTGTCGGGCCTAGACCAGAAAGACCAGAATTAGCAACAGAATTAACAAAACAAATTCCATTTTACAATGAAAGGCTATTAATCAAGCCCGGTCTTTCAGGTTCTGATCAAGTTTCCGGAGAATATCATTCACCATCAAAAGAAGATAGTTTAAAAAAATTACAATACGATTTATTCTATATTAAAAACAGATCTGTTTATTTAGATCTGTCAATAATATTAAAAACAATAGCAACGGTAATTTCAAGAAGCGGAATTTAATAACCATTGATAATATAATTATAAGTAGTATATTTATAGTTATACATCTAACTATAAAATAAATCATATGGAAAATAACCTAATATTAGAGGAAATAATTAAACAAAATAAGCACTGGGCAAACAATACTTCATGGTTTGATACAAAAAAATACCAAAGAAAACTATTATCTGAATTGATTAGTTACATAGAAGAGGAACAGATCTTATCTATTGTCGGACTCAGAAGAACTGGTAAAACAACTATTCTGTGGCAAATAATTCAACATTTGATTAAGAATAAAAACATTAATTCAAAAAATATTTTATTTTTAAGTTTTGACGAAGCCCTTATCACCTCAAAACTTTCACTTAACAAATATCTTGATGCCTTTTTAGATAAAACAAAAAACAATGAACTAAAATATATATTTTTAGACGAAATTCAATATATAGACAAATGGCAGCATATTTTGAAAAGATATTATGATACAATTGGAAATATAAAATTTATTATCAGCGGATCATCTTCTTTATTTGTTCGAAAAAAAACCACAGAAAGTTTGGCTGGAAGAATTTATGAATTCAAGTTAAACCATCTTGACTTTGATGAATTTTTAGATACGAATATATTTCATTTTATAAAAAAAATCAAAAAGAGATTGATTTCGTGTGTAACAATGAAATCCTTAACAAAAATAAATCAAAATTGATTGAAGTAAAATATGTAAATGATATAAAAAAAGAAAATTTTTCTTTTATAGAAAAAATAGCCGATAAAAATTTTAAAGTTAATAATTATTATATCTTTTCCAAAAAACATTTTTATAACAACAATAAAAAAATAATAATTCCATGTTTTTTAATTGTTTAATTAAGCAATATGAAAAAAGCATTAATCACCGGAATTACCGGCCAAGACGGATCATATTTAGCAGAACTTCTGCTGAAAAAAGGCTACGAAGTGCATGGCATTATGAGACGCGCCAGCACTTTTAATACTGGCCGAATTAATCATATATACCAAGATCCGCATTTTAAAAAAGCTAATTTATTCCTGCATTATGGTGATTTATCAGATTCTAGTAGTTTAAATAGAATCTTGGAAAAAGTTAAACCAGATGAAATCTACAATTTAGGCGCGCAAAGTCATGTTGGAGTAAGTTTTGATATACCAGAATATACTGCTGATATAGTCGGACTTGGCACTCTTCGCATTCTTGATGCGATAAAAGACACCGGAATAAAAACAAAATATTATCAAGCATCATCGTCAGAAATGTTTGGGAAAATTGAAGAAACTCCACAAAAAGAAACAACTCCTTTTCATCCTCGTTCACCTTATGGTTGCGCAAAAGTTTTTGCATATTGGATAACAATAAATTATAGAGAAAGTTATGGATTATTTGCTTGCAATGGAATCTTGTTCAATCATGAATCAAGTAGAAGAGGCTCAACTTTTGTAACTAAAAAAATCACTGAGGGTTTGGTAAGAATAAAATTGGGAAAACAAGATAAATTATATTTGGGGAATCTTGAAGCAAAAAGAGATTGGGGATATGCAAAAGATTATGTAAAAGGAATGTGGCTTATGATGCAGGCAAAAAAACCAGGAGATTATATATTAGCTACTGGTAAAACTCATAGCGTAAGAGAATTTATTAAAGAGACAGCAAAAATATTAGATATTGATATAAAATGGTCGGGCTCTGGAGTAAATGAAAAAGGAATTGATAAAAAAACAGGAAAAATAATAATAGAAATAGATCCAAAATATTTCAGACCAGCTGAAGTTGATTTGTTGCTTGGCGACAGCTCCAAAGCTGAAAAAGAATTGGGATGGAAACCAAAAACTTCTTTCAAAAAATTGGTAAAATTAATGGTTGAAGCTGATCTTAAAAAAGAAACAAAATAACAACACTATCAAAAAAGGTTCTTAACTAAACATAATTTTTAATATATATCCATACAAAAAAACTCTAAAATTTATATTGCTGGGCATTTGGGATTAGTCGGTTCAGCCATTATCAGAAAATTGCAAAGTGATGGTTATAATAATTTAATTTTTAAAACTCATGTTGAATTAGATTTACTTGATCAAAAAGCTGTTGCTGATTTTTTTAATAAAGAAAAACCTGAATTTGTTTTTTTATGTGCAGCCAAAGTTGGCGGGATTTTAGCCAATAGCGCCAAACCTGCAGAATTTATTTATAAAAATTTACAAATTCAAAACAACATAATACATCAAAGTTATTTAAACAAAGTAAAAAAACTTTTATTTTTAGGCTCTTCCTGTATTTACCCACGGGAATGTCCACAACCGATGAAAGAAGAATATTTATTAACTGGTTCATTAGAACCAACCAATGAGCCCTATGCAATAGCAAAAATTGCCGGCATAAAAATGTGCCAATCATATAATAAACAATATGGAACTAATTTCATTTCAGTAATGCCAACAAACCTTTATGGACCTAATGATAATTTTGACTTAAGCAATTCTCATGTTTTGCCCGCATTGATTAGAAAATTTCATGAAGCAAAAATAAATAAGCAAAACAAAGTTGAAATTTGGGGTACAGGAGTAGCTAAAAGAGAATTTTTGTATGTTGATGATTTAGCCGATGCATGTATTTTTCTTATGAACAATTACGATGATTCTGAAATAGTCAATATAGGTACAGGAAAAGACAAAACTATTAAAGGATTATCTGAACTAATAAAAAAGATCATTAATTATAAAGGTAAAATAAATTGGGACACAACTAAACCAGATGGAACTCCAAGAAAGTTGCTTGATGTTTCAAAATTACATAAACTTAATTGGAGACACAAAATAAATTTAGAACAAGGCATTAAAATGACATACGAATGGTATAAATCAAATATATGAATGAATACAAAATCCACTAAAGTGATTCGAATTCATTCATATATTTACATATTGGGATATTAGTATATTTAATAACTAATATTAGCAAAAAAAATACTAATTTAATGCATAAAATTATTCAATATTTTAGTAATCACACTTTACAAATTATTTAATATTTTGTAACATATAGGCATATGAATAATTATAAAAATAGAGAAAAAATAAATGAAATCATAAAATTCATTGATATTCCAGAAATTATCGTTCTGCATGGCGCTAGACAAGTTGGAAAAACCACATTAATGAAAATGACAATGAATTATATTGAAAAAAATAAAAAAAAACGATTTTTTTTATTTTGATTTAGAAAAAGAGGATTTCTTAAATTTATGCAACAACGGCGTTGAAGAAATTATTAAATATATAAAAGGCAAAAAAACAAATAATAATTCCGAAAATAAAACATTTATATTTATTGACGAAATCCAATATTTAAATAATCCGACCAGTTTATTAAAATTATTTTATGATCATTATAAAAATAATTTTAAACTAATTGTTTCCGGCTCCTCTAGTTTTGCCATTAAATCTAAATTTAAAGATTCTTTAGTAGGTCGGATTATTGATTTGGAAATCTTCGGATTAAGCTTTAAAGAATTTCTTGATTTTAAAGGGTTAAAATATGACTTAGCATCTGATTCAAAATTAATTAATTCAGAATTAAAAAATATTTATTTAGAATATGCCCTCTATGGTTTTTATCCTCAGGTAGTTTTAACTGATAATTTAGAACTAAAAGAAATATATTTAAAAAATATCATTGAAAAATATATTTATAAAGACATCAGAGATCTTGCAAAAGTGAAAGATTTAGAAAAATTTAATAATTTAATTAAACTATTAGCTTCTCAATCTGGCGAATTAGTTAATATAAACGAATTAGCAAATACTCTTAATATAGCAAGGCAGACAATAGAACAATATTTATTCATTTTAGAAAACACTTATATAATAAAATTAATTCGTCCATTTCACAAAAACATTAGAAATGAATTATCAAAAATGCCAAAAATATATTTTGAAGATACTGGCATTCTTAATCTTTTAAGAAATAAAAAACTTAACAATGAGATGGATGGCAATACATTTAAAAATTCAATTTATACTTATTTAAGAAGAGAATTTAATATTAATAATATATATTTTTGGAGAACCATTGCCAAACAGGAAGTTGATTTTATTATTAACAACGAAAATATTGTTCCAGCCGAGGTTAAAATTACTTATCAAGATAAATTAATGAAAAATTTAACTTTTTTTTCAAAACAATACCAAACCAAAAATTCCTATTGTATTACTATAAATAAAAAAGAAAGTAAACATGGCAATATTCAGCAAATATATCCATGGGAAATAGAAAAAATAGGAGTCACAGACAAACATACAAATAATGCAAATTTAATTTATGGAAACAATAATTAGACCTAAAAAAACTTTTAGCTGGAGTGATATTAGCGAACTTTGGCAATACCGCGAGCTTATGTATTTTTTTACTTGGCGCGATTTAAAAGTTAGATACAAACAAACTGCCGTTGGTGTTGCTTGGGCATTATTTCAACCTTTTGTTACAATGATTGTTTTTTCAATATTTTTTGGCAATTTTGCGAAAATGCCATCTGATGGAATCCCATATCCTATTTTTGTTTATGTCGGACTATTAATTTGGCAATTCTTTTCTGGAGCTTTAACAGAAACTAGCAATTGTTTAATTGCAAACCAATCAATAATCACTAAAGTATATTTTCCAAGATTAATTTTACCAATATCAGCTGTACTAACAAAATTAGTAGATTTCTTTATAGCTTCCATAATTTTAATCGGCATGATGATTTATTATGGCTATACGCCGAATTTATTGGGTTTGCTGATTTTGCCTATTCTGTTATTTATATCTTTTTTAGCATCAGTTGGTGGCGGACTTTTTCTAGCAGCTGTTAATGTTAAATACCGCGATGTCCGCTATATACTCCCATTTTTTATTCAAATATTAATGTTTATTACCCCTGTAATTTACCCTGCGAGTATTGCTGGAAAATATTCATGGATTTTAGCATTAAATCCTATGACAGGAGTTATTAAAGCAGCGCATGCAGCCATTCTTGGCAATGCTCCAATCAACTGGCAACTCCTTGGCATTTCATTTATCACAACCTTGATTCTTTTTGTAATCGGAGTAATATATTTTAAAAAAACCGAAAGATATTTTGCTGATATAATATAGATAAACATGCTAATATACGAATTATACTAATATACGAATGGATACGAATATAAACACAAAAAATAAAATCATAGATAAACATGCTAATATACGAATTATACTAATATACGAATGGATACGAATATAAACACAAAAAATAAAATCATATATCCAGAATTGTCTTATGCAATTACGGGTATACTTTTTGCTGTTCATAACGAATTAGGACAATATGCGAGAGAAAAACAATATGGTGATTTAATTGAGAAAAAGTTAAAAGAAATTAAAATTTCTTATAAAAGAGACTTAGCTATTTCTGATAGTGGAAATATTGTAGATTTTATTATTGACAATAAAATAATTATAGAACTCAAATCAACTATGGCTATTACCAGAGAACATTATCGACAGATTCAAAATTATTTACAACAAACAAATATTAAATTGGGATTGCTAGTTAATTTTAAATCTAAATATCTTAAACCCGTTCGCATTATTCGTATTGATTCGTATAATTCGTAACATTCGTATATTAGTATGTCTAACTCAATTATTGAAGTAAAAAATTTAGGTAAAAAATATAATATTACACATCAACAAGGCGGGTATGTTGCCTTGCGCGATGTTTTAACTAATGTTTTTAAAAATCCATTTCAATTTGCCAAACACAAAGCAAAACAAATCACTGGTCAAGAAACCAAAGAAGAATTTTGGGCATTAAAAGATATTAATTTTACAATAGAAAAGGGCGAGGCTATTGGTATTATCGGAGCTAATGGAGCTGGAAAATCAACTTTACTAAAAATTTTAACTGGCATCACTCCCCCAACTACTGGCGAAGCAATTATGCGAGGCAAAGTCGCTTCTTTATTAGAAGTGGGAACAGGATTTCACCCAGAACTTTCTGGCAGAGAAAATATATTTTTAAATGGGGCGATTTTAGGGATGACAAAAAAAGAAATTAATGATAAGTTTAATGATATAGTAAAATTTTCCGGAGTTGAAAAATTTTTAGATACACCTATTAAATATTATTCTTCTGGAATGAGCGTACGTTTAGCTTTTTCCGTGGCAGCTCATCTAGAACCTGATATTTTAATTATTGATGAAGTATTGGCTGTTGGTGACGCTGATTTTCAAAAAAAGTGTTTAGGAAAAATGGATGAAATAACGAAAAAAGAAAAACGTACAATATTATTTGTAAGCCATAATATGGGAGCTGTGACGCAACTCTGTAAACGTTGCATCTTATTAAACAAAGGACAAATTTCTTTAATTAACAAAACTTCAGAGGTAGTTAATTATTATATAAATAATTTAGATACTTTTTATAACTCCTCGTCTATTGACGAATTAACTAATCGCAAAGGAACTGGAAAAATAAAAATTATTGATTATTCTTTACATAATAATTCAGGTGAAATTATAACATTTCTTGTCTGTGGTCAAAATATAGAAATTTGGCTGAAATACAAAATTTTTAATGAAGGCGTCAGCGAATTTGATGTTTCCTTGACCATAGACGATCAGATTACTCAAAATCGTCTAGCTTTTTTGAGTAATCTGATTATTAAAAAAAAATTAAAAGTTAACGATCAACATTTAATAAAAATTAAAATAAACAACTTGCCTTTTAATATAGGAAAATACCAATTTACCATTTTTTTAAGCATTAGAGACGAAATTACCGACTGGATTCAAAACGCTGGTTTGTTTTCCGTTAACTATGGCAATTTTTATAAAACAGGTAAATTACCACCATTAAACGAACAGGGTAATTATTTATTAGATTATGATTTCTCAGATGATTAAAATAATAAAAAACATCAAAAATAAAATTTTGTATTATTGGGATACAATACTATCTATTTCCAGAAGTACTGCGTTAATCAAATACGCTATTGGCCGAAGATTTAAAATTAAGAAATATTATACCCCATGGGTAGTAGTGAATGCAAAAAATTGGTTGGATAATTTTTTAAAAAAAGACATGAAAATTTTTGAATATGGCAGTGGCGAATCAACTATTTATTTTTCCCAACATGTAAAAAATATTTATAGCGCTGAACATGATAATGATTGGTTTATTAAAATTAAGAAAATGTGCAAAAAATTTGCTATAAAAAATTGCACTTTATTTTTAATAAAACCTGAAAAAAATCAAGATAACCATGACGAAATTTATAGCTCCTCAAATCAAATTTATAATAATTTAAGTTTTGAAAAATATTGCAAAAAAATTAAAGATTTTCCAGATAATTATTTTGACTTAATTTTTATTGATGGTCGCGCGCGCAATGGTTGCCTCCTACATTCTTTGCTTAAAATTAAAAAACATGGAGCTATTATTTTAGACAATTCCGAACGCGAAGAGTATAATCAAGGTAAAACATCATTAGCTACTTTTGAAAAAATTATTTTCCAAGGTCAAGGGTTTGAGGGATTAAGAGAATGGGAAACAACTATTTGGATAATAAATTAACTATTTTTAATATGTTTTTAAAAAAAATTAAATTTTTAAAATCCTTAGCTAAATTTATTAACAAAAAACATACCAAGGAAAGTTTAAACAACGAGGACAAACCTGTGCTGAATTTTTTTAATTCTCTAGATAAAAATAAAAATTACAATTATTTTGAAGTAGCATCTGGCCATGGCCGTTTTCCGTTGCTAATTAAAAATAAATTTCCTTGGTTTAACATTGTTTGCCTGGAGATAAACAAAAAGTTAGCCGAAACAACAACTGAATTAAAACTAAAAACATTAAACATAGATATTTTGCATAATCAGCTTGAAAATGAAAATTTTGATATTATTCATTGCTCTCATATCATAGAACACTTCAAATATCCAGAAGTCGTTGATTTTTTGGAGGAAATTTTTCGTTTGGTTCGAAAAGGTGGCTACGTTATTATCAGAAGTCCTTTATGGCATAAAAATTTTTATAATAATATAGACCATATCCGACCCTATCCACCCGCAGCTATAATTAATTATTTTACTTACGATCAGCAACAAAAAACAAGTTTAATTAATATTAAAACAATAAAAGTATGGTGGCGAAAAGAAGAATTAATTTTTAATAATTCACTTTTTTTAAATATGTTGTCCAAATTTTTTTGGACATTTCTAAAATTTCCGCACGCACAGACGAATGGATATGTTTTAATTCTTCAAAAAAGATAAAATTATGTTAACTATTTTTTCAATCCCAAAACCATTTAAAGATTCTCATATTATTAACATCCAAACCAATGCTATTTTAAGCTGGCTTAATTTATCTAAAGATATCGAAGTCATTTTAGCAGGTAATGATTATGGTGTTGATGAATTCTGCCAAAAAAATAATATTTTTCACATTAAAAATGTTCAATGCACCGAAGCCAAGACTCCACTTTTAAACTCAGTTTTTGACTTAATTAGAATAAAAGCAAAAAATTCGATATTAATGTATATCAATGCTGACGTAATATTAACAAAAGATTTTCTAAAAATTTTAAATTTTTTACCACACGAAGAATTTTTGATTATTGGACAAAGGCTAGATTTAAATATTAAAGAATTAATTAATTTCTCAAACAACAAATGGGAACACAATTTAAATCAACAAATAAAAGAGAAAAAAATAGTTCATGCGCCAATGGGTAGCGATTATTTTATTTTTAAAAAAAAATCTTTTCAAAATTTACCTCCTTTTGCCGTGGGCCGAATTAGTTGGGATAATTGGGTAATTGAAGAAGGATTAAAAAAAATGCTAACCATTGACGCCAGTCCATTATATAAAGTAATTCATCAAAATCATGATTATAGCCATAAAACCAATAAATCTCAAGCAGAGGATAAAAAAAATATATCTTTTTCCAGAGAAAACAGATTTTTAGCTACTTTAAAAGATGTTAAATATATTATAACTAAAAATGGTATTAATAAAAAAACATCTTCATTTAATAATGCCCCAAAAATTATAAAAAAAAAATTATACTATGGTTTTATCAGTTTTCTAAAAATAATCCGAAAAAGCACGTCTTTTGGAATAAAGATTTGTAAAAAAATAGCAAAATTTATTAATATCCCAATTTTTTATTTAGAAAGAAGTGAATGTGAAAAATTAAAAGATTGCATATTATTGGCCAATTTATTAGAACATCAACCACCAAATTCTGATCGTTATCAGGAATATCCATGGATGCTAAAAAATATTAAAATCACCAGCGGTAAAATTTTAGACGTTGGTTCAACGGCAAGTAATATGCTATATGATTTTTTACCTAAAGAAGTGGAAATTAACTCCATTGATTTAAATCCAAAAGAAATAACCAATAAAAATATAAGATTTTCAATCGGCGATATCCGCCAAACAATTTATCCTGAAAATAATTTTGATGTAATCACCTGTATATCAACTCTAGAACACATAGGAGTGGCGGGACGATATAACAGCGATGACGATCAAAATGGCGATGTCAAAGCAATGTCAGAGATGAAACGAATTTTAAAGCCCAATGGATTTTTGTTAATAACAGTACCTTATGGCCTACGCGATGTTTTACCTATAAATAAATTATATAACAAAGAACGTCTAACAAAATTATTAAGCGATTTTTCAGAAGTAAGTATTATGTATAAAAAATATCAAAAAAAATATGGATTATGGCTTACAGTTAATGAGAATGAAGCAGCTAAAACCGATATGCTAACTGATTCATGGTATGCCATTGCTTTTATAAAAGCAAAAAAATAAATATAATTATGAATAAAATTATTATTATAAATTCGCCTGGTCGCATGGCCAATAAATTGCATTTATATGCCAGTATTTATGCTTATTGTTTGGAGAAAGAATATAAATGCGCAAACTACGATTTTAAAAAATTTAAGAAATATTTTAATATTCCCGCGCCTAAATTTAATTTAAAAACAGAAATTCTAAAATTATTAATAAAAATTGCCACCAGAATAAAATTTCTATCTTTTTTAAAGAATGCTTTTTTAGAGCAAATCATTGATGGCAGTCAAGAATTTCTCCTGTCTCCTGATACTAACAACAACGTGAAACAAAAAGAAATTCTGGCACGGATAGACAAGAGTAGCAATAAAAATTATTATTTCAATGGCTGGCTTTTTCGCAGTTATGTCGGCATTGAAAAATATCATGCGGAAATTAAAGAGTATTTCAAACCACGTCAAGAATATCTGGCATTGATCACGCAATTTATCAATGAATTAAAAAATAAATACAAACTAATTATCGGCGTCCATATCCGACAGGGTGATTATAAGACATGGCGTCTTGGAGAATATTTTTTTAATTTTTCTCAAATTAATAATATTCTGAATGAGCTACAAAACAATTTGTTGTATAAAAAAGAGGAAATAATATTTGTTTTGTGTTCTGACGAAGCAATTGAAAAAAATAAATTTATCAATCTAAATTTTGTTAAAGGTTTAGGCAATGAAATTTCTGATTTATACACTCTATCTGAATGCGATTTGATTATTGGTTCGAACAGCACTTATAACGCTTGGGCTGCTTATTATGGTCGCAAACCAAGAGTGATTTTTTCCAAGGAAAAAATAAATTGGACAAAAGCATTGTCTGCGATTAATTTAAAAAATAATAAATAAAAAAATTAAATTTATGAATCTTGCCCCAATCGCTTTATTTGTCTACAATCGATCATGGCATACTAAGCAAACAATTGAAGCTCTTAAAAACAACAAATTAGCCACTGATAGCGACTTAATTATTTTTTCTGATGGCCCAAAAAATAATGATTTAAACCAACAACAAGTTAATAAAGTTAGAAAATATCTAAAAACCATCTCTGGTTTTAAAAATATCAAAATAGTAGAACGATTGGAAAATTATGGATTAGCCAAATCCATAATTATAGGCGTAACCGAAGTTATTAATAATTACGGTCGCGTTATTGTCATAGAAGATGATTTAATTACCTCTCGCTATTTTTTAAACTATATGAATGAAACCCTTAATCTTTATAAAAATGATAATGAAGTGATAAGCATTCATGGTTTTATTTATCCTATTAAAGAAAAATTGCCTGAAACATTTTTTTTACGCGGAGCTGACTGTTGGGGCTGGGCCACATGGAAAAGAGGCTGGAATTTATTTGAAACAAACGGCCAAAAATTATTAGATGAATTGGAAACAAAAAGATTAACACAAGAATTTGATTTTAATAATTCGTATCCTTTTACACAAATGCTGCGCGATCAAATTAAAAAACGCAATAATTCTTGGGCAATCAGGTGGTATGCCTCGGCGTTTTTAAAAAATAAATTAACCCTTTACCCAGGACAATCGCTGATTAAAAATATAGGTTTTGATAATAGCGGAACTCATTGTAACGGAATAAATAAAATTAACAGCGAATCTAATGTTGAAAATATTAAAATTAAAGTTGAAAAAATCAAAATTATTAAAAATTTTAAAGCTCACTTATTAATTACTAATTATTTTTGGAAACAAAATAACTTTTTAATCAGATGTTTCAGATTTTTAAAAAGAATTTTAAAATACTCATTAAAAATTAATAAATAAT
>JAHITL010000059.1 GCA_018817545.1 Patescibacteria group bacterium | reverse complement strand
GAATAGCAATTTTTTAGAGTAGATTCGCCTTTAGCAGCTAGCATAGCGATAAATAAATTGACTGCTGGACGTAAAGCTGGTGGACAATCTATTGTCGCAGGTTTCATTTTAGTTGGACCAGAAACGACAACACGATGAAGATCGAGTAGTGTTATTTTTGCGCCTAGCTTATTGAGCTCAGTATAATAAACCGCTCTATTTTCATAGACCCAGTCATTAACTAGAGTTTTGCCATAAGCTGTTGTTAATATTGGGATAAAAAGAGGCAAATTGTCAATATTTAAGCCTGGGAATGGACGGCCATATATTTTGTCTGGTAAAGCGTAAAGGCGAGAAGGGATAATTTCAATATCAACTAAATCAAAATAACCACTAAGCGATTTGTACGTTTGGCTGATGTTCATTTTTTGTTTCATAATTCTTAATTTTTCTAGCTCTAATTGTAAAAATTCAATAGGACATCCTGTTATTTTTAATCTTGATGCAGTGGTAATAGCCATTGATATAAATGCCATTGATTCAATCGGGTCTGGCATAATTGAATAGTTTTTTACAGGTAATAATTTTTTAACTCCAGTAATTTTTAGTTTTGTTGTGCCGATGCCTTCTATTTTAGCGCCAGCTTGATTAAGAAAATAACATAAATCTTGGACCATATAATTCGGTGATGCCAAATTAATTTTGGTTATTCCATCTGCTAAGACAGCCACCAAAATGGCATTTTCTGTGGCAGTATCGCCTGATTCATACATAGTAAAATCAGCCCCTTTTATTTGTTTATTAGTAATTAAATATTTATTATTCAATTTTTTTATAGTAATTCCAAAATGTTCTAAGGCGATTATGTGCGGATTAACAGTTCTTTTGCCTAATTTACAACCGCTTACTTTTGGCAGTAAAAAATTTTTATATTTATGGACTAAAGCTCCAATAAATAAAATAGTTATTCTAGTTTTTTCATAAGCCTGTTTATCAATTGTTTTTAAATTTATTTTTCCGTTATTAATGATTTCTAGTTTATTATTATCAAATTTAATTTTAAATCCGATAGAAGTTAATATTTCTACAATTCTATTAACTTCTTCAATTAGTGGAACATTAAATAGCGTGGTTTTTCCTTTAATCATTAATAAAGAGCAAAGAATAGCAACAGCTGAATTTTTTGCTGAGTTTGTATGAATTGATCCAGATAATTTTTTTCCACCATTGATTACGAAGTTTGACATAGAAGTTAGTTGAAAGTTTGTAAAGTTTGTAAAGTCGAAAGTTTATAAAGTCCATAAAGTCAAAATACAAAAAAGTCTATAAAGTCGAAAGTTTGTAAAGTTGAAGTTAGTAAAAAGTCTATATACTCGAAAGAGTATTCAGCGACAGACCCTAATTTTCTCTTGATTATAGTGTAGCTGAAAATTTTGATAATTTCAATAAAATAATAAAAACCTTATATATTATACAAGGTTTTTATTATTTTGCAGGTATTTAATAAATTTTATTTTATATAATACGTAACACTTGTTTCAACAATAATTTCTGTTGGATCTGCTGGTTGAAATGAAAAAACAGAGATTTGATTATTTTCATTTGGGAAAGTTATGGTTGGATTTTCGTTTCCACCTCCGTTGTATCCTTGAAAAGGAGACATAAGAACACGCTCGTATATGCCTGAGATTTTTTCTAATTTTATTCCGAGTTCTCGTGACATTTCTGTTGCTCTATTTTTTGCATCAATAATTGATTTTGTCCTTGCTTCTTGTTTTGCTTTTTCAGTGTCAGACGAAATTAATTCAGCGGCTCCGACATCATACACTCCTTGTTCGGCTACTAATTTAATTAAACGATTAATTTTGGCAAAGTCTTTATCAATTCCTCTTACTTTTATAGTTATACGTTGAAATCCGTTATACCCAGAAATTTTTGGAGTTTTTTCTAATTTTTTGTCTTTACAAATTTTTGTAGAAGCTTTTTCTGAGTCTCCGCAATCTTCTAAATAACTTTTGTCTAGATCTTTATAACTAATATTAAAAGAATACAGAGTTATTTGTCTATCTTTTTCTGGAATGCCAAATTCTTGAAGTATTGAAATGATTTTATTTGTTTTCTCAGTTGTTTGATCTAACGCTTGTTCTGGAGTTTTTGCTTGAAAAGTTGCTATTCCTAAATTTAATAAAGCAATATCTGGTTTTATAGTTGCTCTACCTTGTCCAACAAATTCCATTGAGCTTTGTGTTGGAAAAAGATGTGATTGTAAAATTGCAACAATCATAATAATTCCAATCATAATAATTCCTGTTATTTTAATAATAACATCCGACTTTTTTTGTTCATCCATAAATTTATATTAGTTAATTAATATATTTATAATAAGATGCGTTGATTAATTTTGTCAAATTATGTTAGTATTTAAATAATAACATAAAATTAAATTATTTAAAAATTAAAAATTTTAAATTCTATGGATAATATAAATGGTTTTAATAATTCATATCAACCTGAAAAAAATAAAACACATTGGTTTAAAAGATTAGCTGTAGTCAGTTTAATTGTTCTTGCTTTTTTTGCTGGGACAATTTTGGCGCAAAAAAGTGAAATAGTTAGACAATTTACATTAAAAAAAGCAGATTACGCAGGGAGTGTTTTAAATAAATATGGCTTGATACCTAAAGATAAATTAAGTAAAGATATTGATTTTGATCTTTTTTGGAATGTTTGGGATCTATTGCACAAAGAATATGTTGATAAAGGCAAGATTAATGAGAAAGAAATGTTTTACGGAGCAATATATGGAATGGTCGCTGCTTTAGATGATCCTTATACAGTTTTTATGGATCCTAAAATTGCTAAAGAATTTGCTAATGATTTAGCAGGTACTTTTGAAGGTATTGGCGCGGAAATTGGAATAAGAAAAGATATATTAGTTATTGTTGCGCCTTTAGCTGGTATGCCTGCTGAAAAAGCGGGATTAAAAGCTGGCGATAAAATTTATGCTATTGATGGCATTTCTACTGCGGGAATAACGATAGATGAAGCTGTTAATAAAATTCGTGGAGTAAAAGATACTGAAGTTACTTTAACTATTTCTCGTGATGGGATTGCAAAAGCAAAAGAAGTTAAAATTAAAAGAGGGATTATTGTTGTTAAAAGCGTAAATACAGAAATGCGTTCCGATAAAATTTTTGTAATAAAAATGTCTAATTTTAATAATGATACTCTTGATTTATTTAAACAAGCTGTTAGTAAAATTATAGAAGTGAATCCAAAAGGAATTATTTTGGACTTGCGTAATAATCCTGGTGGTTATTTAGATACTGCAGTTGAAGTTGCTAGCGAATGGGTTGAAGATGGTCCAGTTGTTACTGAAAAATTTACAGAAGAAAAGAAAAATGAATATTTAGCCAGAGGCAGAGCAAGATTAAAAGATTTTCCAACTGTAGTTCTTGTTAATCAGGGTAGCGCTTCTGCTTCGGAAATTGTTGCAGGCGCTTTAAAAGATAAAAATAAAGCAACTATTGTTGGTAAAAAAACATTTGGCAAGGGCTCAGTACAAACAATGGAAGAATTACCAGATGGTTCGTCAGTAAAAATTACTGTGGCAAAATGGCTTACGCCTAATGGTGATTGCATTAATGAACTTGGTATTATGCCTAATGTTGAAGTAGAATTAACAGAAGAAGATTATACTAATTTAAAAGATCCACAATTAAATAAGGCATTAGAAATATTGGGAAGTAAAAAAATAGAAGTAAAAAGCAAATAAATAAATAAAGTTTAGTAATAGATTTATTAAAAAATTATAAATTATAAATTATAAATTATAAAAAATTTATGCAAAAAGAAGATTTGCAACAAATATCCAATTTATTGGATCAAAAGCTTAAAAACAATAATGAAGTTTTACGTAAGGAAATCAAACAAGAGATCAGACAAGAAATTAAAGACAATAATGAAGTTTTATTAAAGAAAATTGAGGAGAAAATGGATGAGAAAATAGAGGAATTTGCGATTATAGTTAATAGTGGTTTTGATGGCGTTAATGAACGCTTTGATCGAGTAGAAAATCGTCTTGATCGAGTAGAAAATCGTCTTGATAATATTGAGCAAAGCAATGAAGAAATCAAATTAAAATTAGGTAATGTTGCTTATTGATTTGAGATAAAATAGATAGAAGGAAGAGTTGAAGTTTTGGAGAAAAAATCAGACATACAGTTTTCTAGATAATTTTTTTTAGGACTGAGTTAATATATGTTATTATAGTTATAGTAAAGGTGGCTATTTATAATATTTTTATGATAAGAAAAAGTGTAAAAAATTTATTATTAGTTTGTTTATCGTTTTTAATAGTTATTTTTGTCGTCATATTATTTAGAAGTAAAGCGAATATTCTTCAAGCAGATGTTGTTGATAGCAAGCTTGCTGGTTGGGCTTATGGTAGCAATATTGGTTGGGTTAGTTTTAATTGCGATCATACAAAAGACGGTACTTTGCCTCCAAATAATATTAATACATGTGGTACTTCAGATTATAGTGTTAG
>JAHITL010000009.1 GCA_018817545.1 Patescibacteria group bacterium | reverse complement strand
ATTATTTTAGAAATCAAATAAGTCGCTGTTCCTAATGGCAAAATTTGCCCAACTAAAATATAATTTATTTTTTTTTGTTTAATAGTTTTCCAAAGTTTTAAAAAAGCAAAAAACCAATGATTAATCAAACCACTTTTTTTATCAAGAACAAAAATCTCTGATAATTTTGGCCAATATTTAACCAGATTACCATAATAATTAGCAATACCACCATGCCAAGGCGGATATTCCAAAGTAAAAAGTAAAGTTTTCATAAAATATAAATTAGTAATTTCACCCTCCTTTTAAATGGGTCTGTCGCCGAATACCGTATTCGGCGACAGACCCTAAATAGTTTTTTTAGCAAATGAATGGCAAACGCTTAATATATCTTCTTTTGTAAAACCCTTGAGAAGGAAAAGAATTGAAAAATATAGTATTCCGCCAAAACCTATTACTAAAAAAATATTAAATAGATTTTTTAAATAAAAAATAGCTACTGCCATAAATAAGGCTGATAAAACTGACTTACCAAAAACCTTTAATATAACTTGTGGATGATAATTAATAATTTTTGGTACCCAAAAAAGCCCTAATGCTAACAATAAAAAATTTGTTATTAAAGCAGTAATACTTGCTCCAATAGCTTGAAATTTAGGAATAAAAATAATATTTAAAATAACACTTACAATTGCCACAATAGCCATGTTAATTGTATTAATTTTCTGTCTATCGCAAGCATTAAGCAACGCTCCGACAGGATAACCAACAAATATAAAAACAACAGCTAACATGCTTATTTCTAAAGGCAAAATCGCTCCTTCATAACCTGATTTAAATAAAAAAATCACTTTATCAGCAATAACCGCGATTCCAACTGCTATTGGTAAAGAAATAATTATTAAATAATTCATAGATCTTTCAAAAACAACAACTAATTGTTCACGGTTTGTGCGCCAATAAGCGCTCATTGCAGGGTAAAGTGAGGCAATAAAAGCTAGCGGCAAAAATTGTAAAGCAAAAATAATCTTAAAAGCAATTTGATAAAAACCAACATATTTATCACCAGCTAAAGATGATAACAAAATAGAATCTAAATAAGTATAAATTCGTTGAAAAAACGCAAACAAAGCAAAAGGAATTGCCATTTTAATTAATAATTTAACCAATTTACTATCTAACAATGGCATTAGACTTAATTTCCATTTATAACAAACTATAAAACCTGAATAAATAAAATTAAAAACACTAGCGATAACTAAACCACTTATCAACCAGACTATCCCAAGATCCATTTTTAAAATAATTAATCCGGTAGATATAACTATTATTTGAAAAATAACTGCGCCAATACTTTCAAAGAATAAATTATGAAATCCACGAATAGCGCCAAAAAAAGTTAAAGTGAAAGAATCCAAAACCATAGAGATCACTGACAGATAAATAAGTTGCTGAACAATTCCAGAATATCCTAAGGTTTTTACTAAAATTATAACAATTAACCAAGTTAAAACAGCTAGTGGTAATTTAATTGCCATAATATTACTTAATATTTTTTGTGCTTGTTCCTTGGTTTTAGCAACCTCTCTAGTCAAGACGCTGGTTAATCCTAAATCAATAAAAATAGCAAATATAGTAGTGAAAGAAATAGCAAAATAATACTTACCTAAATCTGCTGGCCCCAATGCCCTAGCAATTAAAATAAAATAAATAGAAGAAAGGATTTTCTGCAAAATCAAAGCAAGAGTAAAATAAGAAGTATTTTTTGCTATATTTGTAATTTTTTCAGTCATAAAATAATCTTAACATAAAAGATTTTATAAAAAAAGAAGTCTCATAACGCAAGACTTCTTTTTTTATTTATTTAATAATAATCAGATATTATTATCGTTTTCCCCATTGTGGCGCTCTACGGGCTTTTTTAAGACCTGGTTTCTTTCTTTCCTTTTTTCTAGCATCTCTAGTTAACCAGTCTTTAGCTTTTAAAGCTGGTCTTAATTCTTCATTTAATTTTTCTAAAGCGCGAGCTAGGCCATGACGAATAGCTACTGTTTGCGCTTTTTTACCACCACCAGTAGTTATAACAGAAACATTTAAATCTTTAATTAATCCTGTTAATTTAAGTGGTTGCAAAACAACTGAGTGTAATTCTTCTTCAGGAAAATATTCTTCTAATTTTTGATTATTTATAGTCATTGAACCATCACCATCTTTATATACTCTTACTTGAGCGATGGCTGTTTTACGTCTTCCTACAGTATAAATAAACTCACCTTCAAATTTTAAAACATCTTGATGATTGTCTTCAATTTTTTTAATTTTTTCTTGTTTATCAGTCATATTTTTATTTAATAATCAATCTTTTCATCATATTATTTCTTAATCTAGTTGGTGGCAACATATCTCTAACAGCATGTCGTAAAATTTCTCCAGGATTACTCTTTAATAAATCAGCAATTTTAGTTTTTTTAATTCCGCCTTGATAACCTGAATATCTAATATGTACTTTTTGTTCTAATTTTTTGCCTGTGAATTTAAGTAATTTAATATTGTACACTTCAACAATATCGCCAATATCTAAATGCGCTTGGTACTCTGGTTTATTTTTTCCACGGAGAATTAAAGCAATTTGAGTGCCTAATCTGCCAGTTGACTGGTTTGTAGCATCAAGTTTATGCAACTTTCTTTCAACTTTTGGTTGAATTTTCTTAACTTTTGATTTAATTTCTTTAACTTTTGGTTGAATATCTTTCATATGATGCAAATTTACAAATAAATTAATTAACCAATTCTTTTTTTAAACTAATTCAATCTGTACCATTTTAGCTCCATCGCCTTGTCTTGCTCCTAATTTAACAATCCTTGTATAGCCACCAGGCCGTTCTTTAAAACGAGTACCCAAAACTTCCATTGCTTTTTTTATAGCCATTTTTTGTGGCAATGCTTGGATTAATTTTCTTCTAGCATTTAAATCGCCTTTTGTAGCAACTGTAATCAATTTTTCTACCATTGGCTTAACGGCTTTTGCCTTAGCTTCTGTAGTTTTTACTTTTTCATAAATAAAAATACTAGAAGCTAGATTCTTTAGCATCGCTTCTCTTGGCGCTTTTTCTCTATCTAATTTTTTACCTTTTTTTTGATGTCTCATATAATAAATAAGTCAAAAGTTCATAAAGTCAATAAAGTCGAAAGTATTAGGAATTAAAAAATACTTTAAACTTTAAACTTTTAACTCTTCTTAGGTCTGCCTCTTTTTTTTAATTTTCCATCTTCTTCAACTGCTTCTTCAGTTGATTCTTCTATAATTGGTGTTTGTTCAACTTCAATAATCGGATCAATTTTAACTTCAGTTTCAACTATTTGTTCGCCACCAATTAAAGATGTAAATTGTTTAATTAAAATTTTTGTTGCATAAGTAAAAGCATCCTCAGGTGTTATAGTTCCGTCTGTAGTGATATCTAAAATTAATTTATCCCAATTAGTCATTTTACCAACACGAACATTTTCAACATTGATACCAACAGCCAAAACTGGAGTAAAAATAGAATCTACTTCAATATAACCAATTTCGTGTTTTTCATTTTCACGATTTTCTGTTGCCAAATAACCTTTGCCAGATGATACAAATATCTCCATTTCCAAAACGCCTGCCATGTCAGTAATATTAGCTAAAACTAAATCTGGATTAGCTATTTCTACCTGACTATTTTTACTAATATTAACTGCAGTAACTTCTTTTTCTCCACGAGCTACTAATTCTAATTTAACTATTTCTTCTGTAAACATTTTTAAACGCAATTGTTTTAAATTTAAAATAATTTCTAAAACATCTTCTTTAATATGAGGCAAAGCCATAAATTCATGATCAGCCCCCTTAATTTTTACACCAATTACTGCTGCACCTGGAAGTGAAGAAAGTAGGATCCGTCTTAAAGCATTACCAATAGTAGTTCCATATCCTGGATAACAAGCTTCAATAATAACTCGTTTTTGATTTAGATCTTTCCCTTTAGTGAATTCAATTTTTTTTGGCAAAGCAATTGTATCCATATGTATAAAAATTTAGCTAAATTAACGTGAATAAAATTCTACAATTTGTTGAGTATTAATCCCCTGTTCAAAATCTTTTTTAGCAGGAGCGTGTAAAACTTTTGCTGTCATCTCTTTGATGTCAAAGTTTAACCAACTAGGCATAACAGCTTTTTTTATTTGTTCAGTTATATTAATGAAATGCTTTTCAGTTGAACTTGATTTTTTTATTTTTATAATATCGCCTGTTTTTGTTTGATAAGACGGAATATTTAAAATTTTACCATTAATTGTAAAATGACGATGATTAACTAATTGTCTGGCTTGATTTCTTGAGCTAGCTAAAGCTAAACGAAAAATCACATTATCCAATCTAGTTTCTAATAATTTCATTAAATTCTCACCGGCATCACCTTTTTGTTTAATTGCTTTATCAAAAGTTAATTTGAATTGTTTTTCTAATATATTATAAATTTTTTTAGCTTTTTGTTTTTCTCTTAATTGCATACTATACCCACTAGCTCGACCACGACCCTTAGGACCATGGATGCCTGGCGGATAATTTCTTTTAGAGATAGCACATTTTGGGGAAGAACAACGTTCACCCTTAAGCATTAGCTTAACGCCCTCTCTTCTGCATGATTTACATTTTGGTTCTAAATTTCTTGCCATAAAAGCTGGGATTAGTTAAAAGTTAAAAGTTAAAAGTGTAGGAAGTTAAAGTTAGTCAAAAGTCCATAAAGTCCATAAAGTCGAAAGTGTGGGAAGTTGATTTTTTAAACTAACTTTTTTTAAATTTCTAAATTCTTCTTGGTTTTTTAGCGCGACAACCATTGTGTGGAATTGGCGTTATGTCTTTTATGCGAGTTACTATTAAACCATTAGCATTAAGTGCTCTTACGGCTGATTCACGACCAGGACCAACTCCTTTTACCATAGCGCTTACTTCTGTTAAACCAAATTCTTTGGCTTTTTCTATAGCAATTCTAGCAATTATTTGAGCAGCATAAGGAGTTGATTTTTTTGGACCTTTGAAACCTGCTATGCCGGCGCTAGCCCAAGATAAAACATTACCACTAGTATCTGTAAGTGTAACTATTGTATTATTATAAGTTGCTTTTATAAAAGCCATTCCAACGCTAACTTTTTTTTCTACTTTCTTTTTTTTCTTCTTTTTTCCTTTATGACTAGAAATTTCTTTTTTTTGCGCTTTACTTTTTTCTAATTTTTTTCTTACTTCTTCCGGAAGTTCTTCTAAACCTGGGATTCCTGCATCAACAACTTCTGTCACAGATTCTGTTACAGAAGTTACAATAGTATTTTCATTAGCAATATCTTCATTAGCTTCTATTGTATTTTTTGATTGTTGTTGTTTTTTTTCTGTCATAAAATATGTTTATGTTTTTTGAGCAGACAATTTTTTACCAGAAGTTGCTGTACGTCTTACATTGCCACGAACAGTACGACTATTAGTCTTAGTTCGTTGACCTTTTACTGGCAAACCTTTTGCGTGTCTAATACCACGATAACAATTAATTTCTTTCAATCGTTTTATATTACTCAAAACTTCTCTTTTTAAATCACCCTCTACTTTATATTGTTTTTCTATTATTTCTCTTAATTTGTTGGCCTGTTGTTCTGTTAAATCTTTCACTCTAATATCAGGACTTAAATCAACTAACTTTAATATTTCATTTGATTTAGTTTTACCAATACCATAAATATAAGTCAATGATATTTCGACTCGTTTTTCATTTGGTATAGTTACGCCTGCTATTCTTACTGCCATAGAATTTAGTTAAAAGTTAAAAGTCTGTATAGACTAATTTTACCCTTGTCTTTGTTTATGTTTAGGATTTTCACAAATAACATGCACTCGACCTCTGCGTCGAAGTGTTTTACAATTCTTACAAATTTTTTTAACACTAGCTCTGACTTTCATAAAATTACATTCTATAAGTTATTCGCCCCTTTGTTAAATCATAAGGACTAATTTGTACTCTTACTTTATCACCAGCTAACAAACGAATTTTATTAATTCGCATTTTTCCTGAAAGATGCGCTGAAATTTCATGATTATTTTCCAATAGAACTTTAAAAGTAGCAGACGGTAAAGCTTCTATTACCTCTCCTTGCATTTCAATAAACTCTTTTGAATTAATCGCTTGTTGTTCTTCTGACATTTAAAAATGAAAACAAACTAAAATAATTTTGGTAAACAAAAATAATTTACCAAAATTCTTTTGTCAAATTATATTAAAAGATTTAATATTTTTATAATCAGTTATTGTAAAATCAATTATATATTTTTTAAAGAATGTTGTCAAGCACAAAATTATAATTAAAAAACAATTTTTATTTTAACTTATTTTTTATTTAATTTTAGCAAAATTTTACTCTAAAACAGCTTTAATTCTTCTTACTCCGGCACTGGAACTTTCTTCTTTTTTTATTTTAAATTTCCCTAAAATTCCTACTTGATTAACATGTGGGCCGCCACAGATTTCTTTGCTAAAAATATTATCACCTTTACTAATTGTATAAACTTTTACTTTTTCTCCATATTTTGAATCAAATACACCTGTAGCGCCTATTGTTCTGGCTTGATCTAAAGTCATTTCTTCACAAGAAACTATTAAATCTTGTTCAATAGCTTGATTAACTAAACTCTCAACTTGTTGTAATTGTTCAGCTGACATTTTTTCATTATGTAAAAAATCAAAACGTAAACGTTCTGCAGTTATATTTGATCCCTTTTGCGCAACATGATTTCCTAAAACTTTTTTTAAAGCAGCTAACATTAAATGAGCTGTTGTGTGATATTTAATTGTTTCTTCTGAAGCGTCTGCTAAACCTCCTTTAAACATTCCTGCTGAAGCTGTGCGAGAAAGCTCTTGATGTTTTTTAAAATATTCCCAAAAACCTTTTTCATCTACATCTATACCATCTTCTTTAGCTAATTCTTTTGTCATTTCTATTGGAAATCCATAAGTTTGATATAAATCAAAAGCAATTTGTCCTGATATGCTTTTAACTTTTAATTTTTGGTTTTCAAATTGTTTTAATCCATTTTCCAATGTTTTGCTAAATTTTTCTTCTTCATCATTAAGCTGAGAAATAATAAAATTAATATTTTTTTGCAATTCAAAATAGATATTAGCATAGTCATTGACAACAATTTTAGCAATTTCATTTGTCCAAGGAGTCTGATTAATGCCCAATTGTTTACCAAAACGAATAGCCCTTCTAATTAAACGACGAACAATATAACCACGATCAGTATTGGATGGCGTTATTGCTTTATAATCCCCGATAATAAAAATTGCTGCTTTAATATGGTCAGCAATAATACGAATAGCTTTATTAGTTTCTTCATTAATACCATATTTTTTATTAGATAATTGTTCAATTTTATTAATAATATTTTTAAATAAATCAGTCTGATAATTGTCGGCTAAATTATTAACTATAGCTAAAATTCTTTCTAATCCCATGCCCGTATCAACATTTTGTTGTTTTAATGGCTCAAGTATTCCTGCATCTTTTTTATCATATTGCATAAAAACATTATTCCAAATTTCAACCCACAAATCATTATCATCATTAAAACTATCAGGAATTTTATTAGCATCGCCTGTCCAATAAAAAATTTCTGTATCTGGTCCACAAGGTCCTCCGCTTTCAAGTCCCCACCAATTATTTTTCTTTGGCAACTTAGCGATTTTTTTTTCTGAGATATTAATTTTATTTTTCCAAATATCAAAAGCTTCTTGATCAAATGGCGCGTCATTATCACCAGCAAAAACAGAAACAGCTATTTTATTTTTATCTAAATTCAACCATTCAGGCGAAGTTAAAAATTCCCAGCTCATTGCAATTGATTTTTCTTTAAAATAATCTCCCAATGACCAATTACCTAACATTTCAAAAAAAGTATGATGGGTTTTATCTCCAACTTCTTCAATATCACTAGTTCGTATGCATTTTTGAAAGGAAGTTAATCTTTTTCCTTCAGGATGTTTTTCTCCAAGTAAATATGGCACCAGCGGATGCATACCTGCTGTTGTAAATAAAACAGTTGGATCATTGTCTGGAATTAAAGAAGCGCTAGGAATAATTGAATGTCCCTTAGCTTTAAAAAAATCCAAATATTTTTGTCGCAATTCATTTGATGTTATCATGTTTTTAACTTTTAAATAATACTTAAAATAATTTTTAATTTTGTAATTTTTAATTTTTTCCCGCATATTGCGGGATAATATTTAAATTTTTAATATAAATTTCAAAAAACAATTACCTTATAATAAATAAATAAATATTTAGATATTAAAAATTAAAGTATTATTTAAAAATTACCTGTCCCGCTTTTGCGGTGATAAAATTAAAAATTATAAAATTAACAAATAATCCCTCCGCCAATTGCTTCTTCTTTCTTGTAAAATACCACGCTTTGACCTGGCGTAATCGCTCTCTGAGGCTGAATAAATTTTACTAATAAATTATTTTTTTTATTTTTTAAATTAGATACAACACATTCTACTGCTTTATGATGATAGCGAATAACAGCTTGGCAATTAAGCGGAAATTTTGGCGCTTGTTCAGATAACCAATTAACATTATCAATAATTAACTGATTAGAAAAAAGCGCTGGATCATTATTATCGTTAACAACATAAAGCGTATTTGTTTTATAATCAGTTTTAGCTGCATAAAATGGTCCGTTGCCACCAATATCAATTCCCTTTCTTTGCCCAATAGTATAAAGTGGCAATCCCTGATGCTTGCCAATAATTTTATTATCTAATGTTTTAATATCACCTGATTTTAATTTTATGTGTCGTTTTAAAAATTCATTATGACTTTTTTCAGAAATAAAACAAATTTCTTGACTTTCTTTTTTTTCTGCAACAGGTAATTTAAATTTTTTTGCTAACAATCTTACTTGTTGCTTAGTATAATCACCCAAAGGAAAAAGTAAATAACCTAATTCATCTTGACTAAAAGTGTACAAAAAATACGACTGATCCTTTTTTTCATCCTTAGCCTTATATAATTTGTATTTAACTTTTAACTCTGAGTTTTTAACTGACTTTAAACTTTTAACTTTTAACTTTGAGTTTTCAACTAACTTTAAACTTTCAACTTTTAACTTTTTACTATAGTGTCCTGTTGCAACATAATCAAATCCTAATTTTTTAGCTTGTTTTATAAGATATCCAAGTTTAACTAACTTATTACACCTCACACAAGGATTAGGCGTCTTGCCTACTTTATATTCACTTAAAAAGTTATCCACAACTTGCTTTTTAAATATTTTAGAAAAATTAAATGTATATAGAGGAATTCCAATTTTATTACACACTCGTCTAGCATCCATAAACGCTTCAGTTGAACAACATTTATTTTCAAAATTTGAATAGCCTCCTTGGCTAATGCCATTTTGATAAAAGGAATTAGAAGTATTAGGTTCTTTCCAAAAATGCAAAAAAATTCCAACTACTTCATAACCTTGATCAACTAATAATTTAGCAACCACTGACGAATCAACTCCTCCAGACATTGCCATAAGCACTCTAGTT
>JAHITL010000058.1 GCA_018817545.1 Patescibacteria group bacterium | reverse complement strand
TCTGCTGCAGCTATTGTTGCTGGTGGTATTGCAATTGCTGCTAATGATACTACTTTGTCTGATACTACATCAGGCGCAGGTGGAACTGCTGGTTCAGGAACTGGCTTAACTGTAGCTTTGGCTTCAGACACAGCTGTTTCTACAAATGTTATTGGTGGTCAAGCGATTGCTAATATGGTTTCATTTAAATTAACTGCTGCTAATGATGGTGCTGTGACTGTTAAGTCCATTAAATTAAAGAGAGTTGGCATTTCTTCTGATAGCGTTTTATCTTCTATATATCTTTATGAAGGTAATACAAAATTAACTGATGCTGGTTCTTTAAGTAGCGGCTACGTTACTTTTTCTGGCACAGGACTTATTATAATTCCTGCCGGTCAAACAAAAACTATCAGTGTAAAAGCTGATATTGCTGGAGTAACTGGTAATGTTGGACTTGCTATTAATGCTGCTTCGGACGTTGTTACTGATGGTGCTACTATTGTTGGAGCTTTTCCAGTCAATGGCAATCAGATGTCAGCTATGAATGCTTCTGATTTAGCTAAAGTTGCTGTTGGCGCAGTTTCTGGATCTGGCAATGTAAATGCTGGCACAGTAAATACTACTTTATGGTCAGCTCCATTAACTATTACCGATAAGTCAGTTAATTTTAAGTATGTAAGCTTTAGACAACTTGGCTCAATTGCATCTGATTCTATTCAGAATTTAAAGTTATATGTAAACGGCATTCAGACGGGAGCCACTTCTACTATTAATAGTAGTAACAGAGTAGTTTTTGATTTAACATCAGCTCCAGTTTTATTGGATACTGGAAATAGAACAATAGAATTAAGAGGAGATATTGTTAAAGGATCAAATTCCACTTTTAGTTTTTCATTACAGGTTGCCTCGGATATTGAGTTAGTTGATTCTAACTATGGAGTTAATGTGACTGCTAGTAGTTTACCTAAAACTACAGGTTCAGCTACTATTAATTCAGGTAATTTAGTTATTGCAAAAGATCAGACTTTCTCTACAACACAAGTTGTTAAGAATGCTTCTAATGTAACTTTAGCAAAATACACAATGAAAGCTTATGGTGAAGATATGAAAATTACTACTTTAAATGCAGCTGTTTCGTTTAATGGTGTTGTTGCTGTAGGTGATGGGGTTAATAATCTATCTGTTTTTGTTAATGGTGAGGCAAAGGGCACTTCTCAGAGTGCTTTACAGACAATTGCTGGCACTTTTGCTACCACTACTAAAACTTATGGCACTACTAACTTATTCACCATTTCTGCAGGCCAAACCGTAACAGTTGAAGTAAAAGGCACTTTAGTAATGAATAGTGCTTTAACTACTGCAACAACTATTACTACTAATTTAGCAGCTGTTGCTGGCGCTTATCAAGGAGTTACTTCTTTTGCGAATACTCCAGTCGTTAGCACTTCTTACGGTACTTCAGCATTAACTATTGTTTCTACTGGATTAGCTATTTTGTCAAAGAATAATGCATTTGCTTCTGTACAAACCATTTCTTCTAATGTTCAGAAACAAAAGATTGGTTCGTTTGTATTTCAAGCTGGTTCTTCAGAAGCAGTTAGAGCAACTAATGTTGCTGTTAAGTTGGCTGTTGGTACAATGGGAATTACTGATGCTACCAATCTTTATATTTCGGAAACACCTACTAATGTTATTGGTAGTCCAGTTGCTACTCCTTCAGCTAATAATTTCCCAGTTGATTTTACTTTGCAACCAGGTCAGACTAAAACGATTGACGTTTTTGCTGACGTTGCTTTAGTTGGCGAT
The DNA here is from genome assembly GCA_018817545.1 of Patescibacteria group bacterium. Lineage (GTDB taxonomy): Bacteria > Patescibacteriota > Patescibacteriia > Patescibacteriales > GWC2-42-12 > JAHITL01. The sequence continues at coordinate 5,018 of JAHITL010000058.1, read as the reverse complement.
AATAGTACATTGCAGGTTAGTGATTTAGCTATTACTGCTAGAACTGTTACTACTACTTTAACAGTTGAGCCTGCTAATATTGCTGGACAGACTTTGACTTTTGTAGCTGGTTTTGTTGCTACTCCGGTTTCAGTAAGCGCTGATGCTCCATCTGCGTTAGTCGTTGGTGGTTCTACTGGCGCTACAGCAGCTGTTTATAAGTTTGTTGCTACTAATGGTGCAGCTACACTTTCAAGTTTGAAGTTTAAGGTTTATCAAAATGATGGCACTACTCCAGAAGGAACCGCTATTAATTCATTAACTATTGGTAGTGTTACTGCTCCTGTAGTTGCTAATGGTTCTGATTTTGTTGCTTTTTTTGATAAAACATTAAACATTTCTGTCCCGGTAAGTACTATTGGAACAAGTGTTACGGTTACTGCTAATTACAATACAGTTGGCACTAACAATGTAACTACTAGAACACAGTCTAAATTGAAGTTGACTGATTACAGATATCAGATCGGTTCTAGCGTTCCTGCTGATGTTGTTTCAACTCCTGTATCAGCAAATACTATGCTTTCAGTAGCTAGTAAAGCAGTTGTTGATCTTGGTGAGTATTCTTCTAACAATACCGTTCCTGCTAGCAGAGTGTTAAGTATTGGAACTCAAGAAGTATTAAGATTTAAAGTTGTTGCTCAAAATGGTTCAGTTAATTTCAAACAATTTGCTATTACCCCAGTCTTTAATGGCGCTGGCACAATAGCTGTTGTTGGTGTTTATGATCTTGCTGATCTATCCACTAATTTAATTAGCGCTCCAGTTTCTTTAGCAACATCTAGTACTCAATACATTATTCCTTTGGCTAGCGATTCGTTGATTTCTACCAACAGAACATATGTAGTAAAAGTAAGCGTTGGTACTTTGGGAGCTGTTAACACTAACAACTTAACCCTAAGTCTAACTTCAGTTGATACTATTAGTACAGGTACTAATTGGCAGTGGAATGACACTACCGTTGGTTCTTATGGCAATGGTTATTTATTAAAGAATTTACCAGTTAATGGTTATTCATTTAATTACTAATTAAAGCTAAAGTTTTCCTGATTTTCTTTAATAAATTAGAACCACAAAAGACCCCGCATTTGCGGGGTCTTTTTGGTAATTATCTAAACCATTGAATTTAGATCTGTCGCTCTTTCGAAAAAAAGGCGGGGAGACCCCGCCCCTACAATCAAACGTTAATCAACATTAAATTTTTTTTTATTTAAATAATTATTGTAGGGGCGGGGTTCCCTCGCCCATGTTTAAAAAAATTGTATTTTGTATTTTTAATTATTTTTGACACCATATTTATTCGTGATATAATATTGTTATATGAAAAAAGAAGATCAAAAAAATAGGATTGAACCACATGGATTTTCTCCGGAAGATTTTAAAAAAGATTGGATTCCGATGGTTCATGAAATTAAAAAAACAGGAATCCGTGTAATTTAATTGTTTTGTTTGTAATATATATTTGGCGACAGACCCCTAATAACAAAGTAACAAAATAATATGCAAAAACAAGATTTACAACAAATATCTGATTTATTGGATCAAAAATTAGATCAGAAATTTAAAGACAACAATGAAATTTTGCGCAAGGAATTTAAGGATGATATAAGAGTTTTAAAAGGAGAAGTAGTTGATGAAATTGGAATTATTTTTAAACAAACTTTTGATGATTTGGAAGTTAAAATTGGATCATTAGAAAAAAAACTTGATTTAGCTATAGATAAAGATGATCGTATTGTCAAAAAGCATAACGATTTTGAAATAGAAATGACTGCTAATCAAGGCGCGCATAATCGTTTTGAAGAGCGAATTTTACTAAAACTAATAAAAGAATAAAAATACTGGAAGAAAAAACAAGAATATAATTTATCTAATTAAAATATTATTTATGACATTAACTCCAGAACAATTTAATAAATTAGTTTTAAAAGAAGATGTAAAAAATTTTGAAGAGAAATTAGAAAAAATAGAAGGAAAATTAGATATATTAATTAATTTGATTGATAGTATTGTTAAAAAGCATAAGGATTTTGAGATAGAAATGACTGCTAATCAAGGCGCGCATAATCGTTTTGAAGAGAATTTTACTAAAACTCATAAAAGAGTAAAAATACTGGAAGAAAAAACAAGAGTATAATTTGTTTTAAAATTAAAAATTAAAATATTATTTAAAAATTAAAAATTAATCTAACTGTATGCCCAAAAAAAAGAAAAGTGGTTTTTTATTAAAAAGTTTAACTGTTATTATTTTGATTATTTTTCTTCCAGCATTCTTTTTGGCGATTATATTTGTGGCGCGCGCAATGTCTGCCGATACTAGCATTTCAAATACTAGTGTAGTTGATCCTATTATAAAAAGTGAAAGCGCGCCAGTTGTTAAACAAATTGCCGAATCAAAAGCCGAACCAGTTGCTCAACCAATTTCCAAATCAGCGGCAGGATCAGTTATTCAATCAACTACTCAATCGGCTATTCAACCAAATGCCCAATTAATTACTCAGCCAGCGGTTCAGTCAACTATTCAACCAGATGTGGAACCAACTACTCAACCAGTTAATCAAGTTCCAGCTAAAATTATTACCAATACTCAAGCAGTTGATCAACCGTCAACAGGAATTATTACTCAACAGCCAGTAAGCGCAGAGCCTGTTATAAATCAAGAATGCAAAGCAAAAAATATTTTAGACATTGTTGTTTGTAAAAATTATTTAGAGCTTCCATTAGATTGTAAGCAAAAAGGAAGTATTAACTTGGAAGAATGTTGGAAAAAGATGCCTGTAGTAACAGCTAGTGAGACTGCGAGCGAAATTTTACCAGAATGTCGCGATCAAGGAATTGATAATTATGGAAAATGTAAAGTTTTTATGTCTCTTTCATCTGAATGTCGTGATCAAGAAATTAAAACAGTTGTTGAGTGTAATAAATATTTAGCTGTTCATTCTGATTGTAGAGATAAAAAAATATTTGACATTGAAAAATGTGATAAATATATGTCTTTGCCAGTTGATTGTCGCAAAAAGGGAATTGATGATGTTGAAAAATGTCAGAAATTTATATATAAAAATGCTATGCCAGTAGAGTGCGTAAAAGCTGGATCTAAAACTCAAGAGGAATGTTCTCAGGTTTTATTTGTTTTAAGTTTGCCAACTGAGTGCCGTGATAAAAAAATAATTAATTATGATGAATGTAATAAATATTTAAGCTTGTCTATTGAGTGCCGTAAAAAAGGAATAATTAAAAATGATGAATGTAATAAATATTTACAGGCTAATTTATTATCACAAGAATGTCGTGATAAAGGAGCAATTACTAAAGAGGAATGCGAGAAAATTAAAGATGTTAAAACAATAACTCCTGTTGAGCCTAAATTAGAGAACGATGTAAGATGCAAAAATGTTAATATTTCTGATACTGCAAAATGCAAAGAGTTTTTAATAAAAACATTATTATCACAGGAATGTCAAGTAGCTAAAATTACCACAGAAAAAGAGTGTAATGAATTTTTATTTAAGAAAACAGCTCCTAAAGAATGTTTGGCAGGTGAAATAATTAATAATAAGGAATGTGAGGATTTTATGTTTAATAAATATTCAACTAAAGTTCAAAAAGTTGTTGAAACTAAAACTACTAGTGAAATTAAGCCAATTAAGTCAGATGATTGGCAACGTAAAAATGTTATTAAAAATCTTCATTTAGGTGATATTGTAACTAAACAAACACAATTTCAAGATATTAAAAATAATATTGTTGATTTAACTGCTAAATCAATTAAAGTTAAAGATATTATTGAAAAATATCAAGTTGCTGAAGAATTAATTCCAATAAAAGGAGAAGGGGCCGGTTTAAAAACTATTATTGCTAAAGATAACATAACTCTTGATTCCGCTGATAATTTAACGCAAACTGCTCCAATAGCTTTTATGATTGATAGTGATCAAGATGGTTTGTCTGATGATATGGAAAAACGGTTAAGCACTAATCCTAATGATGAAGATACAGATAAAGATGGTTATGCAGATGGAGTTGAAATTAATAATGGATATAACCCAATGGGAGTTGGAAAACTTAAGCAACCTTTAGCGCCGATTGATCAAGCTATTGTAGGAAATAAAGTTTTAGGTCAACCAAAAACAGAAGGTAAAAAAGTGAATAATCTATCTATTACTAAAGTTGAAAATTCAAAAGTTCAAAAAGCAGGCGTTAGTTTTTATGAATTTTCAGGCAAAGCTAAAGCTAATAGTGTTATTACTTTATATATTTATTCTGATTTACCAATAATAGTAACAGTTAAGACTGATGAGTATGGTAATTGGAAATATAGTTTTAATCAGCCACTAGTTGATGGTAAACATGAAATTTATGTTGCTGTTAATGATAATACTGGGAAAGTTGTAGAAAAGAGTAATCCATTATCATTCTTTGTAAAAGAAGCTAAAGCAGTCTCTGTAAACGATTTTGTGGCGCCAGCATCAATATCTGCAGAAGATAGTGATGCTAAGGGCTTTATGGCGTATTATTTGATAGCAGGCGCAATCGTTGGCATGGGATTGTCTATGTTTTTATTATTTGTTAAACGAAGAAGGGGGTAAGTCTGTAAAGTTCATAAAGTTGAAAGTCTATATTATGGACTTTTGATTAATTTTGTTATGAAATTAAAAGAATTTTTTGTTAAAAATAAAGAAATAGTGCAATTGATTTACGGTGTTATATTAATTATTATTATTCCGACATTGATTGTTGCTAATACTATTTTAATTATTAATAGGTACAATCGTAGCATAGACACGATTTTGCAACGACAGGCGTTGACTTTTGGTAGGAGTATATATTTTTCGCTTAAGGATGATTTGATTAATCAACAAGTAATTCAGAAAAAAATAAAAGAATTAAAACAGAAGAATGCTGATATAGAAGATTTAACAATACTATATCCGCAAGATGAAAGTTTTAAGATTGTAGCAACAACGGAAGAAAAAAATTTA
>JAHITL010000057.1 GCA_018817545.1 Patescibacteria group bacterium | reverse complement strand
GTTAGGCGAGCCGAACGAAGCGATAGCGGAGTGAGAGTGCAACGTGCCTTGCGTATTTTTGAAAAATTTATCCATATTATTCCGTTTTTGGTGGGCTTTTTATATTTGTATTTGATTTTTTTGTTTTGAAAAATGGAAGAGGGGCTGGGGGGTGAATTCCATTTTTCAAAACTCCTTATTATAAAGTTATGGAATAAGATAATGACTTAATGTAATTTTCCATAAATTCCCAGTCAGGTTGGTTGTTTTTTGCGGGTAGCTTAATTGATAAATTCTCTAATCTTGATTTAACGAGACCACGACCATAGCTAAATTTATTTTTAATTTCCAAATTTAATACTGTACTTAAAAATAAAGAGTTTAATAAATTCAACTTTTCATTTCTCATTATATTTATTTTATTTCCAGTGATAAAATTGTCTCTTTGATAGAACGCCTGAAAACCTTCTGCTCCAATACAAATAGTATTGCCCTTATTTACATATTTATTATAAATTTCCTTATGTGGAATATAAAGCTCAGTAGCATTATTTTGAGTTGTTCTGGTTATGTAGGGTAAATGATTTTTTAAAATTGTTGGAGAATACTCTAAAATTTCTGTTTTATGTAAAGGCTTGCCAAGAGAAATTTTAAACAAATCTTTTAATTTGAATACCTTCCATTGATTTATTGATAAATTTATTTTTTCATTTTCTTTCATAAAAGGCTCCATTACATCAAACCTGCCTTGAAAAACAGAAAAAGATAGATATTTTAATACAAGATCAATAAAATTTTCATTTCTTAAATTTGAATAATCTGTTTCCATATATGCCTCTGCTACCCACTCCATATCCGCAGAAATAGATTTATTAACACTAAACCCAGCTTCTTCTTTTTTATTCTTGTCAATAAAATAAGTTAACCATTTATGTTTAATTCCTCCGATTAGGTTTCTATTTTTATCAAATATTTCCCATGTTCCATGGGCATCAATTCTACCCTTATTCTTTCTTTTTACAAAACCATCATCCTTATAATAACCAAAATACGTTTCTTTGCTATTAGGGTGTGGCTTATGTGCCGTAAATATCATTACACAGGAAACAACATTTACATTTGAATCATGGAATAGTTCATCGGGCATAGATAAAACTGCTTGCAATGTGTGTTTTTCAAGAAGTTTCTTTTTTAGCTCCAAAACCTTTCCGCTTGTTGCTAATGCTTTTTGCATAGGAACAATGGCAATACAAGTTCCACCATCAACTAAACAATCTAAATTATTTAAAATAAATTCTAGCTCATCTATATCGGTTGGTTTTGATTGGTAGGGCGGATTTAAAAAACCAACTGTCGGGTTTTTTGCCCTTACTTCTTCAATTACTTCTTCATCAAAACAACTGCCATTTATAATATTAGTTTTTCCGTCTTGATGAATGTACATATTTGAAACTGCCAATGCAAAAATATGTGATTGATATTCTGTTCCGATAAGTTGTTTTGCTTTAATTTCTCTAATTTTTACTTCATCGCCTTTGGCATTGGCTATCATTTTTTTCATTGCACTTATTAAAAATCCGCCTGTTCCTGTACAGTTATCATAAGCAATGGAGTTTTTATTGACTTGTGCCAAATCTGCAAAAAGTTCTGTGATGTGAGGAGGTGTTAAAACAATTCCTAAACCTTTGTCGCTGTTGGCATATCTCAAAAATTCAATATAAAGCTGACCTAAAACATCAAAGTATCTGTGAGTTTTAATAAAAACATTTATATTTTCGTCAATCTCGTCGATAATTTCTTTCAAAATATTTTCTTTTTTTGATAAAGAAGTATCTGTTTTAATAAAACTAAATTGAGTATTTAGATTCTCTAATTTTTTGCCTGTAATATTTGCACTTTCCAATTCATCAGAAACTGTTTGAATAAGAGAAACTGCAAGGTTCTCAGGTTTTTTATGCGAAGCATAAGACCTCTTGAAAGCTGTATTCTCTAAGGCAATTAAAATTGAACTGATAAGCAAACTTCTTTGACTTTCAAGGATTTTGTAAGTATGTAATTTTTCGTTAAGCTGTTTTGTAAAATCTAAAAGCGAATTATAGTCTTGTCTAAATTTTTCAGGACTTTTCAAATATCCGTTCAAATAATCATCAACGGATAAAAATTTATCTCCAAAAATTGGAGTTGCTTTTTTCTCGTCTCTTAAATGCAAAAAATGAGAAACTTTTAATGATTGTTTTGTTTCTCCGCTAACTGCGATTGCCAAAACATCAAATCCTTTGGATAAATAAGAAGCATAAAGTAAAGCACCATCAACAGAAAAATCCGCATATTTATCACGATCTTTGCTTTCGTGTTTTGTTACATCTGCTTTACATTCAATAACAATCAGTAAATCAGGATTAGTTTTGTAGCTGATTATAAATTCTGGATAACCTTTTCCACCGCCTTTTTTTGAGGCGGATTTTAATAACTTATCAATTTTTGGATTATCAGAGCGTTGTTCTTCAATATAAATAGAGTCCAAAAATTTGGAAAAGTGATTTCTTGTAATTATTTCAGTTTTTCTTTCGTTTGCCATATTGCCTCTTTAATGAGTTAAAACTAATTTAAGTATATAAAACTTTTTGCCTTTTTTCAATTAAAATCGTTTTCGGAGCGATAGCGAAGAAAACACCATATACCCCCCCTCTTTAAAAATTAAAAAATCAAATTCCTTATTTCTTAAAGCCCACCAAAAACATTTTAAAAACAAATTTTTTCAAAAATATGTCGCCTAACGT
>JAHITL010000056.1 GCA_018817545.1 Patescibacteria group bacterium | reverse complement strand
TAGTGCCACAAATTAATCAAGGCGCTGGTACGCCAATGATACAAACTAGTCCTGTTTGGAATTTTAAAACTAGCGCAGAAAAAGCTACAACAACGCCAATAACGCCGACAGCGCCAACTAATCCAGCAGAACCATTTAACCCATTAATTGGGCAAGGAGGGTTCTTTTTATCAGAAGCGCAAACTAGCCCTATTTGGAATTTTACAACTAGAATTAAGCCTCAAGCATTAGGTTTAATGATTGAAAGTCAAACTGGTAATGAGGAAATAGCGGGAACAGTTACTGTTAAATTCAAATGGATGTATAGTGATGTAGAAAATTCTCCGCAAGAAAAATTTGATATTCGCATAGATGATGATATAGACGGCACATCTCCTGAAGTTGAATATCTTGGAGTAAACTCAGTAATTTCTAGTGGAGAGTTTAATACAAAAAATGTTCTTGTTAGAATTAAACCACAGCAAAACCAACTTGCTTATCATACTACTTATTATTGGTGGGTAAGAGTTTATAATAGTCAAGGAGGCTCTTCTGATTGGGTTGGAAAAAGTTTTACAACTTTAGAACATGCTTATCCTTGGCCTAATTTTCTTATTTCTCCTGAAAAGCCCGTTGTTAATAAAGAGGTTAAGTTTATGCAAGATAATTTAGATACAGGATCTCTTTGTTTTAAAAATGGAATACATCTTTGTAAAGATGATAATAATGCAATATATAAGTGGGATTTTGATTATGATAGCGGGATTGATTCTGGATTAAAAGGAAATGCTACATCTAGTTATAGCACAATTGGAATTCATAAAGTAATGTTAGAAATAACTGATGATATTGGCTCTGCAATAAGAATTAAAGACGTTTCCGTTGCTTCATCTACTCCAACTTCGTCTGCTTCTAGGTGGAAAGAAATTTCACCAGGGCAGTTAAACAATAAAATTAAATAGGGCCTGTCGTCGAATATGGTATTCGGTGACAGACTCGAATAATGCATGCAAGATAAACAGCAAATAGAAAAAAGAATAGAAAAATTAAAAAAAGAAATAAATTATCATCGTTATGCTTATCATGTTTTAGATAAGTTGGAAATTAGCGATGCTGTTTTGGATAGTTTAAAAAATGAATTGCAAAAATTAGAACAGCAATATCCAGAATTTATTACTTTTGATTCACCAACACAGCGAGTTGGTGGTTTGCCATTGGAAAAATTCCAAAAAGTTCAACATTCAGCGCCTATGATTTCTTTGTTTGATGCTTTTAGTCAACAAGATATGATTGATTGGCAAAAGCGATTGGAGAAAATTTTAATTACTAAAGATATTTTACAAACAAAGCAAAAAACAGGAGTTGATTATTATTGTGAATTAAAAATGGATGGGTTGGCGGTTGCTTTAATATATGAGCAAGGTAAATTTGTTTTAGGAGCAACTCGTGGTGATGGTGAAGTAGGTGAAAATGTAACGCAAAATTTAAAAACAATTGAAGCTATTCCATTAATTTTACGTAGTCCAGAAAAAAGCGAATTAATAAAAATTGGATTAACAGATGAATCAATCGAAAAGTTGTATCAAGTGCTAGAATATGGTAAATTTGAGGCGCGTGGTGAGGCTATTATGCCTAATAATGTATTTGTTGATCTAAATAAAAAATATAAAAAACAAGGAAGATCGGAACTTGCTAATCCGAGGAATGCCGCCGCAGGTTCAATTAGACAATTAGATTCAAAATTAACAGCAGAGCGTAAATTAGACTGCCATATTTATTCTTTAGCAACTGATTTAGGATTAATGTATCATGAACAAGAGCATGAGCTAGCAAAATTGCTTGGCTTTAAAGTTTTAAAGCAAAATAAATATTGTAAAAATTTAGAAGAGACAATAAAGTTCCATGATTATTGGGAAAAGCATCGTGATGAAGTGCTATTTGATTGCGATGGAGTAGTAATTGTAGTTAATAATCTTAGTTTATGGGAAGAGCTTGGTGTAGTTGGTAAAGGTCCACGTTATATAATGGCTTATAAATTTGCCGCTGAACAAGCAACAACTATTTTGGAAGATGTTGTTTGGCAAGTTGGACGTACTGGTGTTCTTACTCCGACAGCGCATCTCAAACCTGTTCAAGTTTATGGCGTAGTTATAAGTAGAGCTACTCTTCATAATATGGATGAAATAAAAAGATTAGGATTAAAAATTAATGATACTGTTGTTATTGAAAGAGCTGGCGATGTTATCCCTAAAATAGTAAAAGTTTTAACAGGATTGCGACAAGAAAATGAAAAAGAAATTAATGAGCCAAAAAAATGTCCAAATTGTGGCGGTGTTGTAATTAAAAAACCAGGTGAAGTCGCTTATCGTTGTATTAATAAAGATTGTTATGCCATTAATTTGCGTAATTTAACTCATTGGGCATCTAAAAATGCTATTGATATTGATGGTTTAGGCCCAAAAATTATTGAGCAATTAATGAAACAAAAATTAGTTAAAGATATTAGCGATTTTTATCAACTTACAATTGGAGATTTAAAACCATTAGAAAGATTTGCTGAAAAATCAGCTAAAAATTTAATAAAAGCTATTGCAGTTAAAAAACAAGTTGAATTATCGCGTTTTCTTTTTGGTCTTGGTATTTGTCATGTCGGAGAAGAAACAGCCCTACTTTTAACAAAACAATTGGGAATTAGGAATCAGGAATTACGAATTAGGGAATTGATTGATTATTTTAAAAATTTAACATTAGAAGATTTAGAAAAGCTACCTGATGTTGGGCCAATAGTTGCTAAGAGTATTTATGATTGGTTTCATGATAAACACAATATAGAATTATTATTAAAATTAGAAAAAAACGGTTTAACAGTTAAAACACAGATCACAGATCATTCTTCTTCGGTCGCGCGGAAGTTGTCCGGTAAAATTTTTGTTTTAACAGGAGCATTGTCTAATTTGACAAGAGATGAAGCGAAAGTTAAAATAAGAGAATTAGGAGGAGATATTTCTTCATCAGTTAGCAAAAACACGTCTTATGTTGTTGCAGGCGTTGATCCTGGTAGTAAATTTAACAATGCCAAAAAGTTAGGCGTAAAAATTATTAATGAAAAAGAATTCTTGGAATTAATTAGTTGATTTTTAAAAATTTAATTAATTAAAATTTACTAAAAAAATATAAAAAACTGACTTAAGTTAATAATCTAGGGTATAAAAAATTGACTTCCAGGATGGCTATGCTAAAATCTAAAGGTAGTTTCATTTTAGCATAATAACTCATTTAATATGTATATTCAAAGGCAAATTAAAGATGACATTTTGAAGTATTTAAATTCTCCAGAGATTATTGCTATTGTTGGACCACGACAAAGTGGCAAAACGACTGTTATTAAGCGAATTTATCAAAATTTATCTGATGCAATATTTTTAACCTTTGAAGATCAACAAACTCTTTCGCTTTTTGAAAAAAATATTAAAGAATTTATTCAAACTTATGTTGTTGGGAAAAAATATGTTTTCATTGATGAATTTCAATACGCTCAACATGGCGGCAAACTTTTAAAATATATTTATGATACAAATCACACAAAAATTATTATTTCTGGTTCTTCCGCGATTGATCTTACAATTAAAGCGATAAAATTTTTAGTTGGCAGAGTGTTTGTTTTAAATATGTTTCCTTTAAATTTTTCTGAATACTTATTTTATCGCGATAAAAATTTTTATAAAATTTATAATAATAAAAAAATAAGTCTTAAAAATCTAAATAATTCCTTTTTGGCGCCAGAACAAAAAGATATTCTTAAAAAATATTATGAAGAATATGCGATTTGGGGAGGTTATCCAAGGGTGGTATTAGCGCAAACTAAAGAAGAAAAAATTGAAATATTAAAAAATATTTATAATACTTATTTTTTGCGTGAAGTTAAAGGAATTTTAGGCATTATTGATGACTATAAACTTAATCGACTTATAAAAGCGTTGGCATTACAAATTGGCAATATGATTGAATATAGAGAACTTGCTCAAATTTCTGAAATGTCAGTTCCTACTATTAAAAAATATCTTAATTTTTTATCAAAAACTTATATTAGTGAATTAATTAATCCATTTTATAAAAATAAACGAAAAGAAATTGTTAAAAATCAAAAAATTTATTTTTATGATACAGGTTTGAGAAATTCCATAATTAATGATTTTCGTTTTTTTGATGAAAGAACTGATTTTGGAGCGCTTTTAGAAAATACTTTTTGGATGCAATTAATTAAAAATGGGCATATTGCGCAATATTGGCGTGATAAAAATAAAAATGAAATTGATTTTATTATTGATATTGGCGAAGGCAAAATAAGAGCGCTTGAAATAAAATATAGGATAGATAAATACAAAGGACTTCCATTGTCTTTTACAAAAGAACATAAAGAAATTTTAGGCATTTGCGGTTATTTAAAAGATGAAAAATCAAAAGAATTAAAAGATAGAATATTTTTACCGTTATTTTGATTTTTAAAAAAATGGCTTAAGTTAATTTTCTAGGGTTTTTTAGGGCATGAATTCTTTAAAATTTGACAAATCATTTTGTATCTATTTTTTCGATTTATGCCTCTATGAATCCGCAATAAATTTTTTAAAGTTGTATTGCTACC
>JAHITL010000055.1 GCA_018817545.1 Patescibacteria group bacterium | reverse complement strand
ATATCATCTGGTTTTAAATCAGCGCTTGCAATAATTTCATCATAAACCTCTTCTTTAATTAAAAAATTCTGCCCTTTTGAACGGGCAGGTTTTATTTCATATAAATTACACAAATCTCGAGTTTGTTGCAATAAGTTCATAGACAATATCAAAGTTAAAAGTTAAAAGTTTAAAGTTCAAAGTAAAGGTTATTAAGTTAAAAGTTTTTTTAAATTAATGCCTGTTTGCAATTTTTAACTTTTAACTTTATAAACTTTATGGACTTTATGAACTTTACAGACTTTTTATTTTTTTGATTTCTTTTTTTAATTCAACCATTTTTAATTCTCTGCCAATAGTTAATCTTTGAAATTTTTCTAATTCTTCTAATCTTTTTCGAAGTTCTTCTGTTCTTTCTTTTACTTTTTCCTCTAAACTTGCGTTTGCATCCTCTAAAGCAACTCTTGATTTTTTTAAATCTCCTGTCATTTGATTAAACTCTTTAGCTAATTGTTCAATCTCATCGCCTGTTTTAATATCTACTTTATAATCCAAATTACCTTTGCCAATTATTTCAACTCCTTCATCAAGTTTTCTAATTGGTTCAATAATTAATTTAGACAAAGCTATTGTCGCAAAAAAAATAAAAATTAAAGTTATTGCTATAATAATAATAGCTCTTTGTCCTAAAATTAACGTAGGTTTATAAATTTCTGAAGTTGGTCTAAAAACAACGAGCTCCCAATTTAAAGAAGGGATATGCTCAGCAATAGATAATAATTTACCAATTTTAGTATCTACTTCTTCAAAAGACGTGGATTCCTCTGACGCAAGATTATTAGCAACTTCACTTAAATCCTCTGAGCGAAAATCTTCAGCAGTAGCAAGAATTTTTGCTACAGGCTTTCCTTCTTTTGTTAAAAAATAAATATTATCTTTTGCAGAAGTAAAACCAGACAATACCTTATTCCAAACATCAGAAAAAAATACTTCTGCAACTAATTCTCTTTGAGAACCATCTTTTTCTTTAAACGGAATCGAAATAACTATCGTTGGCATATCAACAACTGGATTATAACTTAACCAACCGACATAAACCCCCTTTTCTTTAACTTGAAGAAACTCAGGTTTTTCGCTTCTATCTTCTAACAAATTATTATCACTTCTAATTATTTCTTTCCCTGATTCATCTAAAACAGCTAAAAAATTTATATTATAAGAATATTTTTCTTTAATTTTTAAAATAAAAGCTTTTTTCTCCTCAATTGTATTAAAATAACTAATATTATCTCCTATAGCTTCTAATGTTTTTTTATAATTTAAAACAGTATCTTCTATTGCTATCGCCATACCATGAACAAGAACTTCATTATAATTTTTAATACTCCCCATTAAAGCTTCTCGAGCGCTAAAATAAGACAACAAACTTACAGTTAGTAAAGGAATTAAAGCCAATACTAAAATCATAATCAAAAATTTTTCTTTTAACAAGATTTTCACGTTTTTTTATTTTAAATTTAATAATTCTTCTGGAACTTTAAAATTTTTAACATACTCAACAACATCCATCATATCCAAAGGAATTTGTAATCTACTATCTTGATTAGTCATTAATTCTTCTGCTTTTTTTACTAAAGCCAAAGCTTCTTTAGGAACATATTTTTTTGTATATTTCATTTCACTAATTCCTGTAGCATTTTCCTTAAAACCAACAGAATGCAAACCATTTTTAAATTTATTTTTTGTAATATCTTCTATCGCATTATAAATAGCTTCTGACATCTTTTTTAAACCAGTAACTAAAACTTCCCCAGTGAATATTTCATCATGATCTATATCTGTAGCAACGGCAAAATATTTAGGAACTTTTAAACCACTAATTATTTCCTCTGCAGTAATTCCTTCTGTCCTATTAGCTTCTTGAATAGCTTCAAATACACCTTTGCCAGTAGCGCCAGCTGCATCAAATACTATATCAGAGCCTTCTGTAATCAATTCTTTTGTTAAAATTTTTCCTTTCTCAGTATCAGTAAAACTATCAGCTGTTTTTGAAATAACTTTAACATCTTTCCCCATATTTTCATTCCATGTTTTAACTCCTGTCTCAAATCCAGCAACCCAAGTTAAAACAGGAGGAATATCCATCCCTTTTACTATTCCGATTTTTCCTGTTTTAGAAACAGATGCAGAAATTATTCCAGCTAAATAACCACCTTGGCCAGCATAAAATTTATAAGAAGCAATGTTTGGTAAATTTCCAGCGTCTTCATCAATTAATATAAATTTAGTAAAAGGATATAAAGGAGCGTTCTTGGCTATCGCATCTTTAATCATAAATCCCATCCCAACAACTACGTCAGCATTTTCAGCCGCGCGCGAAACATTCACAACTAAATCATCTCCTTCCTTAGATTGAATAACATCTGCTTTTACTCCTAATATTTTACTAGCATTCTGCACGCCCTTCCAACCAGAATCATTAAAAGCTTGATCACCAAGTCCTCCTGCATCTGTTACCATTATTACTTTATTAATACTTTTTTTCTCATTTTTTGTTTCTAAAGGAGCTTGTTTAAAAATCATCCACAACATCGCAAAAACAATTATTGCTCCAACTAAAATTAAAATTGCAAAAAAACTCAAATTTTTTTTGTTCATAAAAGTTAGTTAAATTATGTATAAATTTATAGACTCTATAGACTTTTAACTGATTTTAACGGTTAATATTGGTATAAAATAAGAGCACTAGAGTTTATAGCTTTTAGAAATTTTTAATTTTATAATTTTTCACCGCAAAAGCGGGACAGGTAATTTTATAAATAATTTTTAATAATTTAATTTTTAATTTAATTAGTTTAAAAATTAAAAATTTAGATTTAT
>JAHITL010000054.1 GCA_018817545.1 Patescibacteria group bacterium | reverse complement strand
TTTAAAAATCCCTGAGCTTCTTAATATTTTTGTGTTTTTGAATACGCTCCAAGGCTTTTGCTTCAATTTGTCTAATACGTTCGCGAGTAACTTCAAACTCACATCCAACTTCCTCTAATGTGTGAGCGACTCCATCAATTAAGCCAAAACGCATTTCTAATATTTTTTGTTCTCTAGGAGTTAAACTTATAATTATTTCCTGAACATAATCCTTTAACAACTGTAAAGCAGCAGAACGATCAGGCGTAACATTTTTTACATCTTCAATAAAATCTTCCAAAGTTGAATCATCTTCATTTTCTCCAACAGTCGTTTCCAAAGAAATAGTATCTTGAGATATTTTAATAACATGTCTAACCTTATCAATTTCCTCGCCCATTTCAGAAGCAATCTCCTCAGGCAAAGGCTCACGACCAAGATCTTGAATTAATTGCCGTTGCACCTGCTGAAATTTATTAATTGTTTCTACCATGTGAACAGGAATACGAATAGTACGTGATTGATCAGCTAATGCGCGAGTAATTGCTTGTCTAATCCACCAAGTAGCATAAGTAGAAAATTTATAACCTTTTCGATATTCAAATTTTTCAACAGCGCGAAACAAACCAATATTTCCTTCTTGAATCAAATCTAATAGACTCATTCCCTTAGAACCTGTAAATTTTTTAGCAATAGAAACAACCAAACGCAAATTAGCTTCAATTATTTTTCGCTCAGCCTCTTTATCTCCTTTTTCTTTTCTCTTAGCCAACTCAACTTCCTCCTCTCTTGAAAGAAGTGGCGCCTTGCCAATTTCCCGCAAATACATCTGAATGGAATCCGAACTCAGCTCAGAAATATCAAATTTTTTCTTTTCGCTTGTGCTATGCACCAAACTTTTTTTATCAGATTTCATTTCACTAGCTAACTCCAAAAAATTACCAGTATCCTCAACTATTTGAACACCATTTTTTTGAAGATCCTCTAGCGTTAATTCATAATCGTAAACATACTCTTCAATTTCAGGAAAAGCTTGAAGTAATTCTGTTTCTGTAATAAAATTTCGCGAACGACCTTTTTCTATTAAATTTTTAATTTGTTCAATAGTCGGCTTAATAATTTCTCTTGGTTCTTCGATAAAAGTTGGCTTAGGCGATACAACAACCTTTTTTTTATTAAAAAATTTTACTTTCTTTTGTTGCGCTTTTTTTTCTTTAAATTTAGATTCTTTACTCTTTGCCTTTACTATCAGTGGCAAAATTTTAACAGACTTTTTGACCTGCTTAGAAACAATCCCCTTTTGTGCCACTTTTTTAACAACTATCTTTTTAATATCTTTAACTTTTTTTCCCTTAACAGCAATAACTTTTTTAATAACTTTTTTAATCATACTATTAAAACTACTAAATAATTATTTCGAGTTATATATTATACTTTACATAATACATTATACATATTTAAATTTCACTTAATTCCTCAATTTCTTCAGTTAATGTCTGAAACTCCTCCATTAAACTTTTTAATTCCCCTTCTCTGTTATTAAAATTTTCACCAGTTTTTTCTACTTGAGAAATTAATTTAGTTATTTCTTTAAGACGATTAGACAAATAACTTTTTTTTAACACATTAATAATATTAATAATTTCTGCTTTAATCTGCTCTATGCCATACTCATAAAAATCTTTATCAGCTAAAATAACCAATTTATTAAGCCTACTAACACATTCAGCTAATTGTGCTTGATTAAATTCTTCACGCTGTTTAATCATCCAATCGCTAAAATCTCGATAATTTATTTCCTCTACAAAAGTCTCTGTCTGTTCGGCTTGTAATTCAATGATTTTACTATAATAAATTATTAGATTTTTGTAAATAGCTTGATTTATTTCACCAACAATCTCATCAGATCTAACCCGATTAGCAACATAATCAATCTGCGAAGAATGTTTAATAATTAAAGCTAAAAGTAATTCTGACAACATTTCCTCACGATTTTGCTTAACAATTTTACTATCAACTAGTGACCGATTATTAACAATTACTGGAACAATATTCTTTAATTTTTTTTCTAACTCGATAAAATCTTCTTTTAAAACTGCTTCTGTAATATTAGTAATTTGACTTAACTGTTTTATCCAATAATCCTGCTCTATCTTACTACCTAATTTAGCAATAACTGGAAATAAAATTTTAATAGCATGGCTCTTATCATTATATTGATCAGAATCAAATTTAACAAAGGTTTTATCAAAATAATATTGCATCATCGGTTTGGCAGTAGCAATAACATTCGGCCACTCATCAGCATTACTTTTAATAAATTCATCAGGATCTTTTCCAAGAGGAATTTTTATAACTTTAATATTCATTTCAGCTTGCATGGCCTGAGTAATGCCACGCTCAGCAGCCAAATCACCTGCCTTATCCATATCAAAAGCTAAAAACAAATTAGATGAATAACGTTTAATTATTGCCACTTGATCAGCAGTTAATGCTGTACCTGAAGAAGCTATTACATTTGTAAAACCTGCCTGATGCGCTGTAATCGCATCCATTTGCCCTTCAACTAGCACTGCCATATCTTCTCTTTTAATAGCCATTTTAGCTTTATCTAAACCAAACAAAATTTTTGACTTATCGTAAATCATCGTCTGCGGAGTATTAACATACTTCCCTAATTTTTCAGTAGCTTCTTTGTTTGGCATAACACGAGCAGAAAAACCAACGACATTGCCATTAACATCAGACAGAGGAAACATAATCCTGCCACGAAAACGATCAATAAAACCAACTGAACGTTCTTTTTTAATACTTAATCCTGCTAAAAATATTTCATTCTCATTAAAACCTCTTTCTTTTAAAAAATTAACTAAATTTTCCCAACCATCTGGAGAATAACCAATCGCCCAATTATTAATTGTATCTTCAATTAATCCTCTATCTTTTAAATACTGTCGGGCTAATTCTGCTATACTACTATCTAATAAAACTTTATGAAAATATTTACTAGCCAATTCAGATACATCTAACAATCTATTTCTTTGCGAAGTTATCGCTGGATCAGCTTTTTTCAAAATTACTCCAGCCTTACTAGCCAACATCCGCAAAGCTTCAACAAAACTAATCCCCTCCATTTCCATTACAAAAGAAAAAACATCGCCACCTTTTTGACACCCAAAACAATGCCAAATCTGCTTTTCAGGGCTTACTGTAAAAGATGGAGATTTTTCATGATGAAACGGACAACACGCTCGAAAGTTAATTCCAACTGCTTTAAGTTG
>JAHITL010000053.1 GCA_018817545.1 Patescibacteria group bacterium | reverse complement strand
GTTTTTTTCTTCAACTCCTGCCGATTCTTTTTGAGTTACAGCAAAAACTGGATTAATAAAAAATAAAGAAGACAAAAAATGACTAAACGAAAAATCTTCTATTCTACAAAAAGTAGAAGACAAAGAAGCTGTTGATTTAAAATCTACAGAACCTTTTATGCTCTCTACTGGCTCATCTGACTTCACTGCTAATTGTAAAGTTTTACCAGATATAGTGCTAATTTTCTGTTGAAGCTCTCCATTTTTACTAACAATTAAAGTAGTATTAAAATCAATTGACTCGCCACCAGCTCTAACAAAAACAACTTCAGACGGCAACTGCTGTTTTGCTTCCAACGACATTTCTGCTATCGGAATAGCTTGTTCTAATCCAGATCTTTCAGCTAGACCAGGGAGTACTAATTCAACAGTTTCTAATTTTTTAATATCAGTAATTTGACTAAAACCAATTTCTTTAAAAACTGTTTCAAGTCCTGGAAATTTTTTCACCATAGTTTCAATCTCTTTTGATATTGGCGTTAAATCAATTTCTCCTATTGCTTCTGAAGGTAATAACTCCCATTTTCCTTCAAAAATAGAAGATTCTCCTTCTGGCGCTACTTTTTCAGCAGGAACTTCAATAGACACAACTTTAGGAGGTGTTTGCTTAAAAATTTTAGGAATTAAAGGCTCTAAAACTTCCTGTATTTTTTCAATAATTGTAGGCTTTGGCTGTTCTGCTGGTTTTTCAACTGGAGGAATAACTTCTTCTGGTGCTACTGGAGGAGGAGGTGGTGGTGGTGGTGGAGTAGGTATTACAACTCCGCTTGATGGACAATCTGTTGGACAATTAAGGCTGTCTTCATTACGATATGTCTCGCAAATTTTATTAACATTACAAACTGATTCGCCAACAACCCCCTGATTAACATTAATATCATCAGAAATAGCTAAAACTAAACTTGCTTGACTTAAAAGAACAAGCATTATTAATATTATATAAATTTTTTTAAAATTATTAGTCATTTTATAATTTAATTAGCAATAACTGTTGCTGTAATTATTGCTTGATATGTTCCTTTAATTTGCAAATGAGAAGTTCCTGATTCAGCTCGAAATTTTACATTAGTAGTAACTCCAGAAGGGTGATTTGAAACAAAAGATTGCGCAATAGTTTCATTTGAAGTTGAAAAATTATTCCAACATTTATCAACAGTATTTAAACTACCGGTATTGCAAGATGAACCGTTATCTTTATATTTTTGAATAGTATCATTACCTTCAGGAGTAAAACCAAATTCTGAACTAGTACCAAGAATAGACCAATTATAATCAGGCGTACCGCTAGCAGTTAAGGTATAATCCGAAAAACTATTAAGACCTGATTGAAGTGCTGGAGAAGAGCTGGCTTTAATTGAAAGAGTGTATCCAGCAGGATTATCAGTAAGAATAGTCCAAGTAGTTGAGCCATTGCCAATTCCTCCACTTATTCCTCCAATCGCTGGAGACATTGTTGCATCAGTTGGAGTAGAAATTGAGAGATAAATCTCTTGCATTTGTTGATAGCCTGCTTTTAATTTATAAGAAGCGCTGACACCCTCTCCTGTAGCACTTTCACCTGTAGAAACATCTATTTTATAGTTAGCTGAACTATCTAATCCACCACCAGAGTCAATAGAATCTGATTGAATACGATAATTACCACTAGAAGCAACAAAAGCAAGTACGGGATAGACTCCAATAAAAAGACAACAAATGATAATAGTAAAAAAAATATTTTTGAAATTCATTTTAATTTTTTACAGATCTGTCAACAGATCCTTTGCTTAATTTTTATCTTTTACACTTTTATCCTTTACCTTTATTTCAAAATGACCAATAACCCATTTAAAAAACCAAACAATTAAAAATAATGCTGTTAAGCCGATTAAAATAATTCTCCAAGGAATAACCCAAAAATCAATTGATTTTTGATCAATGATATCCTTATAACCACGATTAATTGAAACTGAAGCTGTGTATTTGCCAAAAAGCCACCCTGAATTCCATTTTACCTCTCTTAATCTCAAAGAATCGGGCATAACATACCAAGGATCTAAATTTATTTCACCAATTTTCTTATTAAAAAAATTTTTTATTTCAACTACTCCATATGGGAGTAGATGAATACTTCCATTATTTTCAAATAATAACTCAAAAGAGATGGGTGCTTTTTCATAAAACATTTTTGTTGTTTTTATTTCTTTTAAAGATCCGTCCTCAATAACATCTCCTTTTACTCTTATAAAAAAAAGTGCACCCAAACGACTATTTAAAGAAATTTGACCAGTTGCTTTTTCTTTTTCAATTTTTACATCCTCTCCATAAGGACTGGATGTAACTAAAATTGAACCGTAGCGACCGCCTGGTTCTGCATCTTGGGGAATAGAAACCTCAATTGGCAAAATCATTCTTTGCCCATGCATTAAAGTAAATTTAGTTAATTCCGGCTTTAAATAATTTTTTAATGATGTTTTAGGACTTTCCTTATCGCCAAAAAATACTACTGTCTGTTTTGAATCGCGCGAACCACCAAAATCTTCAATATTAATTTGAAAATCCATTGTCTTACCGATCCGATTAGTAATCATTAATTCTTTAGTAGCTGTTTCACCAGGATTCATCCATAATTCAATTTTTCCTGGACCTAAAACAAAATCATTTTTAACAGGCACGTCCTTGATATCTTCAATAACTGACGCGCGAGCCAAAGTAGCTTTTAAATTAAAACCAAAAAAAACTATTCCTAGCGCAAAAATTAAAAAAATTATTTTTTTCATCTTTTTATTGGGCCTGCTGTTAATTAATCCTATTTATTACTAAACAAGATTAATTAACAGCAGGCCTTTGTAATTTCAACATTATTTAGTTCTGAGATGCTGTAACGGTGATATCAGCAACATAAGCACCCTCCCTTAAATACTTTGCGTTTGATTCTGTTCTAAACTTCACTGTTTCAATTTCTCCAGTTACAAGAGTATCTGAACTCCTATTAATTATTGTTTCTGGAGTAACGCTGGCATTATACCAACAACTATCGGCAGTATTACCAGATCCTGTGCCACAAATAGTTCCATTGTCTTTAAATTTTGCTATTGTGTCAGCAGCTGTTGCTGGTTCAACAGTATAACCAAATTCTGCCTGACTTGATGCAGGAGAAGTCCAAGTATAATCAGGTGTTGATGTAGCAGTTGGACTATAATCACTAAAATTATAAGTACCATCCAATTTCATTGCAGGAGAAGTACTTGCATTTAATGTTAAAGTAAAACCTGTTGTATTACCAGTAATAACTGTCCACGTAGTTACTCCTGTTCTTGGAGCTCCTGCGTTTCCAGTTATACTAGGAATAGAACTTGACATTGTTACATCAGCTGCAGCTGAAATACTAATTTCTGAAGAAACAGCTTGAGTAGTAACAATTGAATCGCTATAAGGACCAACGCCAGGACCACCTGCTGCTCCTGTTAATGTTGGTTCAAAAAACATATAACCCCCCATTGCTAGTAAACTAACAATTGCAAACATACTAATTACTTGTTTCATATTTTTTATTTTATATTTTTTTACTTTCAATATTATTATCCCTCGACCTTTTTTGGTAAGATAATTTCTATTTTTAAAATTAGAATAAAAATTAAATAAAAACTTAATTTTTATTATTTTAATTATAACATAATTTTACTTTATTTTATACTAGCTATTTTATTTTTTTTAAAACAATAAGTAGTATGCAAAATAAGCTATAATAACTTATTATCTTGTATATCTAAAAAAATAATTATTAATTAAATTTTAAAAAAAAATAAAATTATTAAAAGTTATCCACACTTTCAAAATAAATATCACTGAAAATATAAAAAGTCTCGACAAAATGTCAAGACTTTTTATTAAACTATTTTGGGGTGGCTACTGGGAATCGAACCCAGTTCATCGGGACCACAACCCGATGTACTAACCGTTGTACTATAGCCACCATAAAAAATTTTTAATATCTAAATAATTAAATAATTTTGTAAAAATAAATTTTATCTTTCTTTGACTGAATGACTTTTGTTGTGTTAAGACCGTGAAGAGGAAATTGATAACTTATAATAACCGCCTCTGACTTACATTCTTTATTAAATTTCGCTTTCAATCTCTCCATCATTTCCACATTGAGATAACAATAAATTAAATCTGCTCCACTTAAATTAACTTTAAACAAATTTTTCCTAATAATCTTAATTTTTTTATTAGACATTGCTGCTTGGATACTTGCTAAAAAATACGGCCAAGGAGCATTCTCAATACCGATTACCTCTACTTCGGGAAACTTATCACAAATAGCGCGCAAAAACCCAGCATGACCACAACCTAATTCATAAACTCTATTTCCTGGTTGCAAATTTATTTCTGCTAAAACTTTTTCTATAATTTGTGATTTAGTAGAAATAAATGGCGCATAACCATAAAAAATTATATAAAACAATTGCGTAGCCAAAAAAATAACAACAAAAAATAAAATCGCAAGAATAATCAATAAAATTATTAAATACATATTTTTAAATTAGTTATTAAACTTGTGCGGTATTCTTAAATGAGTCTGTCGCCAAATACCCCGCATTTGCGGGGTATAAAATTTCAAATTTGAAAGGCTCGCCGAGCGGAACAAGGCGAATCAACGAAATTTGCAATTTCCTTACTGGTGCTCTATTCTAAAAATAGTTTGAACACATTTCGCCACTTACGACGGCGACGGCCAGTCCCCAAAAATTTGAGCGGCTTCGCCGCAATCTTTAACAATTTCAAATTTTTCTATGAATTAATCATAACTCATTTTATCTAAAAAAGTCAATTTAGTGCACTAAACCATATTTCATGCGATTGCTATCTAATGCATATCCTTTGTGAATATAATTTTTCAAAATCCCCGTT
>JAHITL010000052.1 GCA_018817545.1 Patescibacteria group bacterium | reverse complement strand
CCTGCCACATGCCATATCTCAGTATCAGGATAAAGCTTCTCATATTTTTTTTGCAAAAAATAAGTCGGAGTATAGATATTTTGGTCCAAATCATCATAATCAACTTTAACTTTTGATAAGTTTTTAAATGCAATTTGGACTAACTCTTTTCTATACTTCAGACTCAAGATATTAGCTGAACCTTTATCTATTCTCTTTCCGCACGGCGCTATTATCACCGAGTCAAACATTTTCGCAAGTGTAATAGCTATCTGAATATGGTGGTTCCCAGTAGGATTAAAACTTCCTCCATAAATTGCGATTCGCTTATTCATTTACAACACCCGCCTTTATGAGAATTTCTCTTTTAAGCCCACAAGGTTGTTCTACTTTGTGTCTTGTTATTTTCTCAACTTGGCGCAAAAATAGTATCAACTGTGTTTGTTTTTTGGTGTAATTATAAGGAGCTGTTTTAAGCTGTTCAGCCGGAACATAAAATTTTTGGTTATCAAAATTTACACCTTTAATAACATTAAATTTTATGTCTTGTTTCCATGCCCACGCAATGTTACCTTCTTCTGATCCGTCTGGAGCGCCATAAGATAGATTAATATTATAACCTAATTTATGCGCCCATTTTGTTAATTCTTCTTCATCATTATGGGCATCACCATTAGCATGCAAATCAGCACTTGGTATTTTTGTAATAATTCTTTCTGGAACACCAAAATATCTTGCCAGTTGTTTTACTTCAGCTTTGGTTAAGCCGTCAAGAACATTATTATCAACCGCGCCATCACCATACTTGTCAAAATAGCGCAGCATTCCGTCTTCTTCGCCATTCCCTGTGCCAAATATTCTTCCACCTCCATTACTAATGGCTTTAGCAATAAAACCAGCCATCGGCGTAGTGAGACGAGACTTTAAACTGGCATACGCATTTTTAAATCCGCGTTCCTCAGCTTCAGGACTTCCTTCTTCAGCCCAAGCAAGACCTAATAATTCAAACTGTTCTTTTGTCTGCTTGAGAAATTCATCATAAAGTGGATTAGCATCAATGTTAATCAACTTGAATCTTAAAACAGATTGAAGTAATTTTACATCTTCTAAGTGTTTTGGGTTACTTTTAATATCACGATACATACCCACAACCTTCATTGGCCCAAAGGCTTTACAAAGGATTGCAGCAATTAAAGAAGAATCAGCTCCTCCAGAAACTGCTACAAAAACTTTTTGGCAATCTTGTGCCAAATCTGTCGCTTTTTGAATCAACATACCTGCTAATTTTTCTGCCTTTAAAATCATGATTTTTTTCTCCTTTATTCTAAAATAAATTGTAAAGAGCTAGTCTGATTTCTTCAGACTTTATTTTTCCTCCTCTTCAAAGTTAAGAATTTATTTTTAACTCTAAGGAGGGAGAAAAAAGATCTTAATCAGTTTGTTGTTAGCCAAATCTGAGAGATAATTTTTGATGTTAATCTGAGCTGACGAGATAAACCAAAAACTTATATTTTACGTTGCCTAACCTTAGCAGAGATTAAAAATTTTGTCGAGGAGTTTAGGTATCACCAATTAATTTAATCTAGGGTCTGTCGCCAAATACCCCGCATTTGCGGGGTAGTCCCGCTTTCAAAAAATACTTTATTAATGAATGGCGGGATCAAATTTTTAGGAAATTTTTTCATCCCGCTATACTTAAGTAAAAAAATAAAGAAAAGCGGGATTAAGGGAATATGGTTATATTAGCGTCCCGCAATTCGTTTATTCTTTTAAGAAAAGCGGGATTGGAAAAATTTACAAAAATTTGGAATTTTATACCGAATACAGTATTCGGCGACAGGCCCATCTAATCAAAAAAGAACCCTCCTTGACAAAATTTCAAATTTACTTCGGCGGTTACTAACTTTTTTTTCTTTTTATCAATTTTATTGTCCATTTAATCTAAATAAAAAAAAATGGGCAGTTGTGTAATCTGCCCAAAGATTCCCCAAATCAAACCCTTAAGTATAAGATACCTTTTATATCTTTTTAACTTCTCTTTCTTTTGGAACTTGCCAATAATTTAAAATAAATTCTGCGATTTCACCAAACAAGGGAGCTGCTGAACTTTCTGCCCATTCTACATCTCTGGGATTATCTATTCTTACCAACATAACAAATTGCGGATCATCAGCAGGAGCAAATCCAGCGAATGAACCAATATGCGCTCCTACTTGATAACCACGACCATCTTTTCTTGGCACTTGCGCTGTTCCAGTTTTGCCTGCAACATAATAACCTTTAACTCCAGCTTTTTTGCCATGACCATTTTCAACAACATTAACCATCATTCCCCCCAAAATAGTAGCAGACTTTTCAGACACAACCTGTTTAATTTCTTTCGGTTGAGAAACTATTTTTGTACCATCATTTCTAACAATCTCTTTTACAACATAAGGCTTCATTAAAATGCCATTATTAGCAATGGCTGCGAAAGCTGAAGTTATTTGCAATGGTGTTACTGCAATCCCCTGTCCAAATGAGGCAGTTGCTGAAACTAACTCTTTATTTTTCTTTTCATTAATTATATTTTTTATATCTCCCTTTCCCTCACCTTCTAATTCAATGCCAGTTTTTTCACCAAAACCGAAATCTTTAACATATTTACCAAACACATCAGAACCAATACTCCTCATTACAAAAACAACGCCAGTATTTAATGACTTTTCCAATACTTGCGTCATTGTTTGAACACCATTTGCTTTATGGTCAGAATTTTCAATATTGTAATTAGCAATTTTTAAATTACCTGTATCATTATATGTAGTTTGCGGTGTAACTTTTTTTTGATCCAACCCCATAGCCATTGTAATAACTTTAAAAATTGAACCAGGTTCATATTGAGAAAAAATTGCATTATTATTAAAAACCTTAATATCTTTTATTGCCTGAAAATTATTTGGATCAAAGTCAGGATATGAGCACATTGCTAAAATTGCGCCAGTCTTTGGCTCCATAACAATAACGCTGCCACCATCAGCCCCGTGCTTTAAAACTGCTTTATTAAGCTTTTCGCAAACAGCGAACTGAATAGAACGATCAATAGTTAAAATTATATCACTACCATCTTGCGGACTGCTATATTCTTTATTATCAATAATTACCACTTTACCAGCAGCATCTCTTTCAGCTTTTATTGAACCTGTTTTACCATAAAGCTCTTGATCAAAAAACCCTTCCAATCCATAGCTTCCTCGCTGTTCATTATTAACATAACTTACAAACCCCAATAAATTCGCGCCAACGCTACCCTCTGGATAAAACCGATAAGGCTTCATAGCAAAACCAATACCATCTATTACTAATTCTTTTTTTTCTTTATCTAAAATTTTATTATCTTTTATCTCCAAATCTTGTAATACAAAATTTTTTCCGTCCAAACTAGCAAGCGCTATATATATTTTTTTCAAAACCTCACTGTCAACCTTCTGCTCTAACGGCTCGTAAGGATCATTCGCTTTTTCCAATTTTGCTAAATAATCATTAATAATTTTCTCTTTTCGTGCCTTAATCTCTGCCTCTTTTTTAACAAATCTTAATTCTTGAAAAGTTTTATCAGAAAATAAAATTGCTAAATTTTTTTTAATCTCATCTTCTTTTATTTTTTTTTCATCACCAATTAAATTACTAGCAACAGTTAATTCAGCGGCCAGTCTATCTTTATCTTCTTTTTGAAAAAATTCATCAACTTCTTTAATAACCGATTGTTCTTTAAAAATTAAATAGAACTGTTCTGCTATAGCGCTAGCTTGCTTAACATAACTCGGTACTGTATAAATCAAAGCAAAATCTTTATTAGTAGCAATCGGATAAAGATTATCGCCAGATTTTTTAGCACTATCTTGAAAAAATATCCTACCACGCTTAGGATTCAACGAACTAGAAACCTGCTGCTGATCAGAGGCCATAGCTAAATAATGATCATATTGCATTACTTGCAAATTAAATAAACGAAAAATTATTGCCCCACCAAATAAAAAAATAATCGCCATTATAATGTTAATGCGATTATTATTTTCTTTAACAAAAAAAGAATCCTTCTTCCATAACTTCATAAAATATATTTAAAATTTATCTTCTAGCGACTACATTCACGCCAACTTCAAGATAATCAACGTTATTTACCGCAACCATCTTTAAATTTTTAATTCTAGAATTAATATTATTATAAGAGCTAAGCGATGTTATTGATAATTCCAAATTCTCGTTTTCCTTAGCTAATTGTCTATTTTTCTCTCTCAATTTTTCCTGACTAAAACCTTTAACAGTCAAATCATTAGTGCCAATTAAATAATAAACGCCTGAAACAATGATTATAAATAAAATAGCTAGATTAATAATTTTTAAATTTAAAAATTTAGACATAAATTATAGAAATTTATTAATTTATTGATTTATTGATTTATTAATTTAATTCGTAAAATGAAATGAATTCCCGCTTTCTCTGCGGAAATGACAAAACCCCTAATTCCTAATTCCTAATTCCTAAATTGCGCTACTCTCAATCTTGCGCTACGAGCGCGTGGATTAGTAGAAATTTCTTCATCAGTTGGCTTAATAACCTTTGAAGTTAATATCTTCAATCGCGCTTTATGATTACAACGACAAGCTGGACAAATCGGGGAGCAGATACAATCACGCGACTCATTTTTAAAAAACTGCTTGACTATTCTATCCTCTAAACTATGAAAAGAAACTATGATGATGCTCCCCCCATCAATTAATAATTCTAGCGCCTGTGGTAAAACTTGCTTTAAATTTTCTAATTCATCGTTAACTGCTATACGCAAAGCCTGAAAAATTTTAGTTGCTGGATGAATTTTTGATGCGCCATGTCTTTTAATAACTTTATTTATTATTAATAATAACTGGCCAACTGTTTCAATAGGACTTTCTTTTCTGGCTTTTATTATCTCGCTAGCGACCTGTCTGGCATTTTTCTCTTCCCCATAATCTTTAAAAATCTTAATTAATTTATCTTCACTATATTTATTAATTATAATATTAGCCGATATTGTCGCGTCTTGATTAAAAGCCATATTTAGCGGAGCTTCGACTGATTGAAAAGAAAATCCCCTAGATCTATCTTGAAGTTGAGCTGATGATAATCCTAAATCAAATACAATTCCATTAAACTTAGTTCCTGCATCAAAATTTTCTTTAATAATTTCTGATAAATTTTTAAAATTATCTTGAACAAGAATTAATCTTTTATTTTCAATTTCTGTT
>JAHITL010000008.1 GCA_018817545.1 Patescibacteria group bacterium | reverse complement strand
ACTACTTGAAAAATTTTTCTTATTAGGCTAGTATTATTTTATGCCACCCTAGCTCAGTTGGTAGAGCAACTGTTTTGTAAACAGTAGGTCGTCGGTCCGAATCCGACGGGTGGCTCAAGCAAAGTTAAAAGTTAAAAGTTAAAAAAAATAATTAAATATTCTACTCGTTACAAACTGCCCACTTAACTATTTTTTACAGAGGTTGTTGCAAAATTATTAATATTTAGAGTTATTTTATCTTTAATATCAAGATCAATAAGTACTTTATCGCCTTCTTTTATTTTTCCTTCAATTATCTCCATAGCCAATTCATCTAGAATTAAAGTTTGAATCATCCGTTTTAGTGGACGAGCGCCAAAAGTTGTGTCAAAACTTTTTTCTGCTAACATCTTTTTTACTTTTAATGCAATTTTTAGATTAATTTCTTTATTTTTTAATCTTTTTTCTACTTTTTCTAATTCTAAGTCAACAATTTTTGATAAAACTTCTTTGTCTAAACTTTTAAAAACAATTACTTCATCAATGCGATTCAAAAATTCTAGTTTAAAATGATCTTTAAGAATTTTATCAATTTTTTCTTTTATCTCTTTATCACACATTGTGTCAGCGCTAATTTCATCACCACCATCAGAAAAACCAATAGAATATTTTTTAATAACCTCATTGCCTAAATTAGATGTCATAATAATAATGGTATTTTTAAAATTAACCATTCGTCCTTTGGAATCAGTTAATTGTCCATCATCTAAAATTTGTAAAAGAATATTAAAAACTTCTGGATGAGCTTTTTCAATTTCATCAAATAAAATTATGCTATAAGGACGACGTCTAACTTTTTCAGTTAATTGACCTCCTTCTTCATATCCAATATAACCAGGAGGCGCGCCGATCATTCTAGCAACAGAATATTTTTCCATAAATTCACTCATATCTAATCTAATCAAAGCAGACTCATCATTAAACATAAATTCAGTTAAAGCTTTTGATAATTCAGTTTTTCCAACGCCTGTTGGTCCAACAAAAAGAAACGAACCTATTGGTTTTTTTTCTTCATTTATTCCAGCTCGTGAACGTCTAATAGCATTAGCTACTGATTTGATAGCTTCATCTTGTCCAACAACACGCTTATTTAAAACTTCTTCAGCGCATGCTAATTTTTTTATTTCTGATTCCAACATTTTTGTAACAGGAATTCCTGTCCAACGAGAAACTACTTTTGCAACATCTTCTTCGCTAATTTCTTCTTTTAAAATTTGTTGGCCAGTACTTTGAATTTTGATTAATTCAGCTTTAAAACGTTTTATATTTTTTTCTAATTCAGGAATCTTAGCATAACGAATTTCCGCTACTTTTGTAAGATTATCGCCATGCCTTTCAATTATTTCCGCATCAGCCTTAAGCTCATCAATTTGTTGTTTAGCTTGTCTAATTTTAACAATTATTTGTTTTTCATTTTGCCAATGAAGCTCTAATTGATTTGCTTGTTCTTTAAGTTGCGCTAATTGTTTATTAAGACTTGAAAGTTTAGCGCTTTTTTTGCTTTCTTTAATTAATCCTACTTTAACAATTTCTAAATGTTTAATTTTTCGTTTTAAGCCGTCTAACTCATCAGGACAAGAATCAATCTTCATACGCAAAGCAGAAGAAGCCTCATCAATTAAATCAATCGCTTTATCAGGCAAAAAGCGATCAGCGATATAGCGAGCTGATAATTTAGCTGCTGAAACTAATGCATTATCAGTAATTCTAATGCCATGATGCACTTCATATTTTTCTTTAATACCTCTCAAAATAGCGATTGTGTCTTCAATATTTGGTTCAGTAACGTAAATTGGTTGAAATCGTCGTTCTAATGCAGAATCGCGTTCAATATATTTTTGATATTCTTTCGCTGTTGTAGCGCCAATGGTTTTTAATTCACCCCGAGCCAAAGCTGGTTTTAGTAAATTAGATGCATCAATTGAGCCTTCTGAAGTACCAGCCCCAACAATAGTATGTAATTCATCTATAAATAAAATTACATTACCTTCTTGAGATTTTATTTCTTTTAAAACTGCTTTCAAACGTTCTTCAAATTCACCACGAAATTTTGAACCAGCGACCAAAGAACCTAAATCTAAACTAATTAATTCTTTATTTTTTAAAGTTTCTGGTACATCGCCGGCAATAATTCGTTGAGCCAAGCCTTCTATAATAGCTGTTTTACCAGTTCCAGCTTCTCCTATTAATACTGGATTATTTTTTGTACGACGAGACAATATTTGCATAATCCTTCTAATCTCATCATTTCGACCAATAACTGGGTCTAGTTTCTCTTGTTTAGCTAATTCAGTTAAATTAGTAGTATATTTTTTTAAAACTTGAAATTTACTTTCAGGTTCTGGATCTGTTATTCTTTGATTTCCACGTAATTCTGCTAATATTTTTAAAACTTTTTCATATTCCACTTTTGCATTAATTAAAATATTTTGCGCTTTTGATTTTATGCTAATCAAAGCTAGAAAAATATGTTCAGTAGAAATAAATTCATCACTTAATTTTGTTGCTTCTTGTTTTGCTCGTTCCAAAATCATAGCAACTTCAGCAGTTCCTTGAACAGTACCAACAGGAGAAGAAACAAAAACTTTCGGTAATTTCTCAATAGTTTTAAAAATTTGCTCCTGAATTATTATTGGATTAATACTTAATTTTTCTAAAACAGGCTTAACTAGGCTTTCATTTTGCAAAAGTAGGGAAGCTAAAACATGAATAGCTTCAATTTGTTGTTGTCCATAATCCTGCGCAATCATCTGAGCGCTAATAATAGCTTCTTGCGTTTTATTGGTAAATTTATCAAACATAGGTGTTAGTTATAGAAGTTAAAAGTTAAAAGTTTAAAGTGTTGGAAAGTCGAAAATTATTTTAGCACTCTGATAGTTTGAGTGCTAGGATAAATATATAACTTTATATAACTACTGTCAAGAAAAAAACTTAAATTGTGAAACAATCCTTATTTGACCAAATTAAGAAAGATTAGTAATGTAATTATAGACATAGGAGTAGAGTCTATTTTTGTAATTACATTTTTTATGGAAAATAAAATTAGAAATTTTTGCATTATTGCGCATATTGATCATGGTAAATCAACTTTAGCTGATAGAATGTTGGAAATTACTGGAACTGTTGAAAAAAGAAAAATGAAAGAACAGTTTTTGGATAGAATGGATTTGGAAAGAGAGCGGGGGATTACTATTAAATTACAACCTGTTACAATGGAGTATCAAGGTTATATTTTAAATTTAATTGACACTCCTGGTCATGTTGATTTTACTTATGAAGTTTCTCGAAGTTTAGCTGCTGTTGAAGGAGCTATCCTTTTAATTGATGCTAGTCAAGGAATTCAAGCTCAAACATTGGCTAACTTATATTTAGCATTAGATCAAAATTTAATAATTATTCCTGTTGTTAATAAAATTGATTTACCAGCAGCTGATATAGAAAAAACAAAAAAAGAAATAGTTAGTCTTCTTGGTTGTCAAATGGAAGATATAATTTGCTCATCAGGAAAAACAGGACAAGGTGTTGCAGATATTTTAACAAGAGTAATTGAAAAAGTGCCAGTGCCTAAAATTGCAGAGAAAGAAATAAATAATTTATCTGAGACAGCTATTGACACATCTTTGCGAGCATTAATTTTTGATTCTAATTATGATGAATATAGAGGTGTAGTCGCTTATGTAAGAATTTTTGATGGACAAATTAAACAACATGATAAAATTACTTTAATGGCTACTGAAGCTAAAAGTGAAGCCTTGGATGTTGGAATTTTTAAACCAGAATATAAATCTACTGGTAAATTAATGACAGGTGAAATTGGATATATTGTCACTGGTTTTAAAGATGTAAGTGAATGTAGAGTTGGTGATACAATTATTTTAACTTCATCTTCAATTCATGAAATTCAACCACTTAAGGACTATAATGAAGTTAAGCCAATGGTTTTTGCTGGTATTTTTCCTCAAGAAGGCAATGAATTTAATGAATTACGTGAGGCAATTGCTAAATTAAAATTAAATGATGCAGCATTAATTTATGAACCAGAGCATTCTGAAGCCTTGGGTGTCGGATTTAGATGCGGATTTTTAGGATTACTCCATTTAGAAATTTTTCAAGAAAGGTTAAGCAGAGAATATAATTTAGATTTGATTGTTACTACTCCTAGTGTTGCTTATAAAATTTATTTTAGAAAAGGAACAGAAGAAATTATCCGTAGTCCGCAAAAATTTCCTGATCCATCAGAAATAGAAAAAATTGAAGAGCCTTGGGTTAGCTTAGATGTTATTACACCAAAAGATTATATTGGCTCAATTATGAAATTACTTCAAGAAAAAAGAGGAATTTATAAAAACACTGAATATTTAGACGAATCTCGAACTATTCTTCATTATGAAGTTCCTATGGTTGCTATTTTGACAGATTTTTATGATAAAATAAAAAGTGTAAGCTCAGGATATGCTTCAATTAATTATGAATTTTTAAATTATCGTACAGCTGATGTTGTTAAAATGGATATTCTAGTCGCGGAAGACCAAATAGAGGCATTATCAACAATTATTTATAAAGATGAAGCATTTAAACGCGGTAAAGAAATTGTTAATGTTTTGAAAGAAACTTTACCTAAGCAGATGTTTGTTATAAAATTACAAGCAACAATCGGTGGGAAAATTGTAGCTGCTGAAAGAATCTCAGCTTTTAGTAAAGATGTTATTGCTAAACTTTATGGAGGTGATGTTTCTCGCAAACGCAAGCTTTTGGAAAAGCAAAAAAAGGGAAAGAAAAAAATGATGGCTTCAGGTAAAGGAAGTGTAGAAATTCCTCCCGATACTTTTATTAAAATCTTGAGAAGATAGGGATAAAGGTTTGTATAAAAGTAATATGCCATGATTTTAAGCTTGTTTAATATTCATACCAAAAAAAATTTAATTTCTAAATTATAAATTATAATTTCTAATAAAATTTCTAAGCTAAAATGCTAAATTATCTAAAAATTAGATAAGAAAATTAGACATTTAAAATTAAAATTTTATTAAACATTATAATTTAAAAAGACTTGTAAAGTCCATAAAATAAAGTTGCAAAGCAAAAAAAACTGACTTTTTGACTTTATAGACTTTTAACTAATTTATTAATATGAAAAAAAACGTAGTGCGAAAAATAATTTGGGTAATTATTTCTGTTATTGTAATTTTTACAATGGTAGCATGGACAATCGGAGTGAATTTTATATAATAGGAATAAGGAATAAGGAATTAGGAATAAGGAATTAGGGGAAAAAAACAAAATCCAATCCTAACCCCTAATTCCTAATTCCTAATTCCTAATTCCTAACCCCTAATTCCTAATTCTTCTATGTATATTTGGCAGATTATCCCTAAAGTTAGTGAAAAATTAGTAAAACAATATCCTGATTTTCATCCAGTGATTTTGCAACTATTGGCTAACCGAGGATTAATAGAAAAAGAAGAAATAAAAAAATTTTTTCAAGTTAATTACAACAATTTACTTGATCCTTTTTTATTTAAACACATGAATGAGGCTGTTGATTTAATTATCAGTCATATTAAGGCTGGGAACAAAATAGTAATTTATGGTGATTATGATGCTGATGGAATAACAGCTTCTGCAATTTTGGTGGAAATTTTAACAATATTTAAAGCCAATGTTGGCGTGTATATTCCTGACAGAACGAGCGAAGGATATGGCTTGAATGAAAAAGCTATTGACGAGATAGCGCGAACTGAAACAAAATTAATTATTACAGTAGATAACGGCATTCGAAATAAAAAAGAAGTTGCTTATATAAAAAATCTAGGCTTAAACGTTATTATTACTGATCATCATGAAGCGCTTGCTGATAAAAATGATTGGCCAGATTGTTTAATTATTAATCCTCATGCAGAAGATTATTCGTTTAAATCTTTAGCTGGTGTTGGCGTGTCTTTTAAATTAACACTGGCTCTAATTAAAAAATCTAAATTAACAGAAGAACAGAAAAAAAGACTTGAAGAAAGAATTTTAGACTTGGTAACAATAGGTACTGTTGCTGATTGTGTAAGTTTAATTGGCGAAAATAGAATTTTAGTTAGTTACGGATTAAAAATGATTAATAAATTGCCTCGGATTGGTTTAAGTGAATTAATTAAAGTAGCTCAGGGTAATGGCCCAAAAAAAGATATTAGTTCTTGGAATATTAGTTGGCAAATTGCTCCTAGAATTAATTCTGCTGGCAGACTTGATCATGCTAATACTGCTTTTAGACTTTTAATTACAAAAGATCAAAAAGAAGCCAAACTAATATCTGAAAAATTAAATATTAAAAATTCCGAAAGACAAAAATTAACTGAAGCAATAGTTGAATCTTGCAAAATAAAAGTTGAAAAAGAAATGTTAGATGATAAAATATTAATTCTTGTTTCACCAAGCTTAGATGAAAATGCAAAAGCTCTTGATTGGCCTGAGGGCGTAATCGGTTTAGTGGCTGGCAAAATATGTGAACTTTATTCTCGACCAACTTTAGTTATTACTAAAATGGACAAAGAAATAAAAGGATCAGGACGTAGTATAGAAGAATTTAATATAACAAAAGCGATTGAACAAGCAAATCAATATTTAGTTAAATTTGGTGGACATGCTCAAGCTTGCGGATTTACTGTTAATAATCAAGTTGATTTGCTTAAATTTGCAATTGATTTGAAAAAGATTGCCAAAGAACAACTTATTGAAATTGATTTAACTTCTAAATTAATTATTGAAGCTGAATTGAACTTATTAGAAATAAATAATCAACTAGTAGAAAAATTAGAAGAATTTGAACCATTTGGCGAAGGAAATTTGCGACCAAAATTTGTTAGTTTTAACTTAATTATTATTGACAAAATAACAATGGGCGCTGATAATCAGCATGTAAAATTTAAATTTGATAATTTTTGGGCTGTTGCTTTTAGGCAAACAGAAAAATGGCGCGAATTAAAAATTGGTGATAAAGTTGATGTTGTTTATTATATTGAATTTAATGAATTTAATGGCAGAAAAACTATACAGATGAATGTTATAGATATACGTGGAACAGCTGTTAGCGGTTAAGATTGGCATGAAATGAGAGTGCCCTAAAATTTAATTTAAGAATTTTTGTTGATTAGAAATTTTTAATTTTGTAATTTTTCACCGCAAAAGCGGGACAGGTAAATTTTTAAATAAATCTAAATTTTTAATTTTTAAACTAATTAAATTAAAAATTAAATTATTAAAAATTATTTATAAAATTAAAAATTTCTAAAAGTTATAAACTCTAGTACTCTCATTTCATACCAATATTAACCATTAACTT
>JAHITL010000051.1 GCA_018817545.1 Patescibacteria group bacterium | reverse complement strand
TGCTAAAATTAATCTTATATTGTCCACTTTTTTTTCTTCTTCATTTTTATAATTTAATCTAAACAAAACTTCTTTATCAGACAATATATTATTTTTTTCAGCTTTTAATGTTACTTTAAATTTTGGCACTTTTATTACTATTTCTTTTTTAATCTCTGCTTGCTTTAATTTTTCTTTTCCTAAATCAATAAAACATGCCAAAGTTAAAGATGCTTTACCTTCTTTTCCAAGAGAAACAACATTAAAAGTTATAACAATTTCTTCTCCAGCTTCTATTTTATCCAAAACTATTAAATTATTTTTTAATGATTTACCATTTTGTTTTATTTTTAAATCAGGAGCAATAAACTCTAGTTTTATTTTTTCTAAATCATTAGCGCTATTATTTTTTAATTTTATTTCACCATCAAACTCAGCTCCTTGATAAACTTTATCTGGTAAAAATAAATTCATCGCCAAAATAGAACGATTAAGGGGTTTATTTACACTGTTTATTCCCAAAAAAATATTTTTATCAACTTGATAATAAAATACAAACAACCATATTACAACTCCAGTCAACACAATAATAACAAAAACTAAAACAATATCAACAATAAGATGAAATTTTTTTTCTTTATAATATTTTTCATGACGATTACGAAAAAATTGATACATATAAGTTATTTATTAAATTATTTATTTATCTTATTTTTCTTATTTATCTTATTTTTTCTTCTTATTATTTTTTAATAAAAACTCAGTATTAAAATTTAATAATGAAATGGATTCCCGCTTTCCGGGCTCTGCGGGAATGACAAAAAAATATGATTTATTTCTTATTTTCTTGATTTCTTGCTTTCTTGCTTTCTTGATTTCTTGCTTTCTTGATTTCTCTTAACCCTCACTTTTAAAAACTTTCTGTACTTATTAATATCTCAATCTTGCCGTCATTATTAATATCATCAGTAATAACTTTTATCTTATTTCTAAATTCTTTTTCAAAAGCAAAAAATTGTTTAATTAATTTACCGTCTTTAGAAAAAATTTTTATATGAGAACTGCCATTACTTGCTGGCGCTGTAATAATTTCTTTATTGCCATCATTATCTAAATCAGCTACAGCAATACTTACTCCTCCGCGAAAATTTTTATCATAAGCAAACCAACCAGGATTTAATAATTTTCCATCTTTTGAAAAAATTTTTATATACGAAGTGCCAACGGCTGGAGCTGTAATAATTTCAACATTGCCATCATTATTTATATCTTCAACAGCGATACTTACTCCTCCGCGAAAATTTTTATCATAAGCAAACCAACCAGGACTTAATAATTTTCCATCTTTTGAAAAAATTTTTATATACGGACTGCCAACAGCTGGAGCAGTAATAATTTCATTAGTGCCATCATTATTTATATCTTTAACAACAAAAGATATTTCATTTTTAAATAAAGGACCAAAAGGACTAAAACTAGTTTTTTTAATTCCCTTTTTATATACATTAATTACGCCTTTTTTATTATCCAAAATTTCAAAATCTTTATCATTGTCAATATCTGAAATTAAAATTTGAGAACCACCTGAAAAATTATCATTATAAGAAAAAAATCCATTTCTTGCTTGCTCGCCTTTACTATTAAAAACTCGTACAAAATCACCATTTTTAAAACTACTATTTTTAATTTCTGTATTTATTTTAAGAAGAACCACTCCGTCATTTGACGCGATTTTTATATAATTAATTTTAGAACCATCATTAACTCTCCTATCTTGTGTTCCATTTATTTTTTCAAATTCTTCACGATAAAAACTGTATTTCTGTTCTTTGTCAGTTGAATTAACAAAGCTAACTCCATTAGAAAAATCTCGTCGCCAAACGCTTGGTTTAATTATTCCATTGCCTTTATCAAATAAATTATAAGCAGATGATTTTGCATTGCCAAGTTTAATATCATATTCATCATACCACCATAATTGTGAATGATCTTGATCGCCAAAATCAAATGAAAAATACCCATCACCCAAAAGAGCGCTAGAAAGTCCAAACCTCATTTCTCTAAATTTATCCGTTACTTTATTATTATCAGTATTAACATTTAAAATATAAATATTTTGATTTAAATTTTCTTTGGATGTTTTTTCTAAATATTGTTTCATATTTTCCTGCCAACTACCATCGCCATTCCATGGAGTTGGAAAATTTTCAAACATATGACCATTTATATTTGGCTGATATAAATCAAAAGAATCACCATTAATAAAAATAATTTTCTCATTACCTATTTCTTCTCTTGTTTTTTTTAATAATTTAATCACACCCTTTTGCCAATAATCATCAATAGTATCAGCATCATCTTTTATGCCATCACTATTTATATCAATATCTCCATTATTAACCCATGAAACTTTTTTAAAAACAACATCATAAAAAACCCCATCCCATAAACCACTACTCATAACTTCTTTATTCATAAAATCGGCTAAATAACCATTCCAATCAGTATTCATATTTAACATCCACGCGTCAGGATAATGCCAATAAGCAATATTATTATTTTTTGAATCTTTTAAAAACCAAGAATCTTGAATTCCATCATATAATTTATTCCTCATTTTGCTATATTGCTGTCTTTTATTCCAAACAGAGTTCGTAACTTCTTCACTAGTTACATAAGTCAAAATTTTAATTTTTGGATTTTTTTTTCGAAGATAACTAAAAATTTCTGGATTATTTACCTGATTTTCAATATCTAAAATTAAAAAATCCCATTTTGCTAATTGATCTGCTTCTTGCTCACTTATAGACCACTTTAAATAATAATTAGCTAAGCGCGGATATTCTTCGGCTTTTAATTTTAATGGCTGAGCAAAAAGAAAAATTATAATAAATAAATTTAAAAATATAGCTTTAAATAAATATTTATTTATTTTAAAAATTTTTTTAAAAAACAATAAAATATTTTTCATATAATAACTATAAAATATTTTTATACTCTTTGATAATTTTGCTTGCGATTTTATCCCAAGATAATTCCTTTTCCATTTTTTCAAATCCATTTTCCCCCATTTTTTTGCGCGTTTCATCATCTTTTAAAATTTTAATTATTGCTTCAGCTAAAGCCTGAGAATTTTTTGGTTCAACAAGATAACCAGTTTTTCCATGATCAACTAATTCTGGCAAACCTCCTGTAAGAGTAGCAATAACAGGCTTTTTAAACGTATAAGCGATAGAAATAACTCCTGATTGCGTTGCTTCTGTGTAAGGAAGAACAACTAATTTTGCTTTTTGAAAAAGTTCTGCTATTTGAGAGTCAGGAATAAAATAATTTAAAATTTCAATATTTTTATTTTTCTTTATTAAATTACTGTAAGATTTTAAATCTCCATATCCGGCAATGACCAATTTGCTTTCAGGATTTTCTTTATTTACTAAAAAAAATGCTTTAAGTAAATATTCTATTCCTTTATACTTTTCAATTCTGCCAAAAAATAAAATATTATTTTCTTCTTTTATTTCAGGTTTTTGCCATTTTGTTAAAAAAGAACAATCGCCTAATGGAATTTGAATAAATTTTTCTTTAAATGTCTTTTTTAAATAAATTTTACTATGTACAAAAATTTTTTTTGCTTGAAAATTCATTAAATAATAAGAAAAAGCAATTAAAAAATTTTCTCCTAAATGAGCTTTGGGATCATGCGAAGTATAAAAGATGGGTTGTTTAATAAAAAAACTTACTAAAAAATTCCAAGGATGTTGAGAAACAAAATGCGTAATATCACAATCTAATCTTTTAAATATTTTCCAAATTTTATAAAAATTAAAAACATTAAAACTATTTAATAAAGCTTCTTTCTTATTTCTTCCGGTTTTAATATTAATAATTTCAATATTTTCATTAAAATACTCTTTATCTAAATAATTAGCAACAATCACAACAACCTTCACGCGTTTTGACAGCGCATTTGCTAATGCTGAAATATAATGAGCCATTCCCCCTCTTGGCCCGATAGAAATAAGACAAATTTTTATCATATTTTTAAATTTTATGCTATTATTACGCATTATGGATAGCAAACTTCAAAAAATTCAATTTTTTTCACTATGTTTTTTTGCGCTATTATTTTTATTCTTTAGTATTTTTCTTAACATAGAAGGAATTTTGACAAATATTACTTTATTAAGTCTTTTTATTTTAATAGCTACTTTCATTTTTAATCCTAAAATAGGGTTTTTTCTTTTAATTATTTTAAGAATTGAACTAGATTATTTCAGAGATTGGGATGTTTTTATTATAAAAGACTATTTTTCTTTAAATTTCGGGGCTATTTTAGGAATATTTATTATCTTTTTTGCTTTATACTGGATAATCATAAAAAGAGAAAAAATCTTTAAAACGCCCAATATTCTAATTATTTGTTTATTTTTATTTATTTCATTAATAAGTATTTTATATTCCCAAAATCAACTTACTTCTATAACAGAATGGGTAAGAATATCCAGTATTTTTGCAATTTATTTTTTAACATTTCATCTTATCAAAACAAAATATGATTTGCAACTAATTCAAAAAGCCTTTCTTGTTTCAGCTATTGCTCCATTTTTTGTTGGTTTATTACAAATTATTACTAAAACAGGATTAGCAGACGAATCTGGCTTTTTAAGAATTTACAGTATCTTTGCTCATCCAAACGCTTTGTCATATTTTTTAGTTATTATTTTGACTCTACTTATTTATTTTTTTATTATTGCTGAAAATCAAAAAATTAAAATTTTTTATTTAGTATCTATTATTTTAAATTTTATATTGCTTATTTTTACTTATTCAAGAGGAGCATGGCTGGCGCTTCTAATTACTCTTCTACTTCTTGGTGTTTTAAAATATAGAAAATTATTATTAAAAAGCTTAGTAATTATTTCATTTTTTACTATTTTAATCTTTAGTATTAATTTATTTTTTCAAAATTATAATTCATCAATTTTTTTAAATTTTGATCCAAGTCGCCGCATAATAAAAAGTTTTTCTTCGTCGCATAATTCTTCAATTTCTTGGCGAATAGATCTTTGGCAAGAAATGGCAAAAACTTTTTGGAAAAAACCATTTTTAGGATATGGGATTGGAGGCTTTGAAAAAGAATCTTTAAAAATAAATGGTCTTTATGCTGGCTCTTATGAAGCTCATAATGATTATTTGCGTTTAGCAATAGAATTAGGATTAATAGGATTAACTGTTTATATTTTATTAATTCTAATTACTCTAAATAAAATTATAAAAATATATAAAAAACTAGAAGATAAAAATTTAAAAATTTTTTGTCTTTGCTTTTTATGTCTTTTCATTTCTTTATTTATAGTAAGTTTTACAGAAAATATTTTAAGAAATACTATTGTTCAATGGCTATTATGGTCATTCATAGCTCTTATTTTTAAAAGTACTAAATTAGAAAAAGAAAAAATATGCGAGGGGTAATGTTTTTATTAATATAACCAAATGTTTAATTTGATATAACTAATATTTATAACATTACCCCCTCATTCCACTCTCTACTTTTTTTTCACCTCCTTTTCGAGTAAGAAACAATGACTTCCGTCCTTGTTTTTTACTTTTCTAACATCCTTTCCGACTCGCACAGAGGCAGAACTTGCATTAACCCAAACCCCATCTGTGCTCCTCGCATTGAACCTCACTCCCTCTTTCACAAGAGAGAGCGCTATCTTATAGTCCCCGTCTTTTAAAAAGACGGGAGACCTCTTTCCCACTTGCCACCCGTACTGGTCTCCGACCAGATAAAGTGGCCCCTCGCCATCGACAATCCTAGCAGAAACAAATAAGTTTCCGCCTTTTACGAAGATATCGGCGGTTCCGGTCGCAGTCACTGTCTCTAATACTACCTTCACTACTATGATCGCAGCCTCTGTTCCAATTGTAGCCTTCCCGGCGGTTATTGTCCCCTCCGCAAAACAATTGGTGGACATTAGCAATGCCATCATTCCTAATACTAACATCTTCATTCTAATTCTCCTTCGGGCGGTTTTCATTTCTTCGCCCTTTTTT
Organism: Patescibacteria group bacterium; assembly: GCA_018817545.1. Taxonomy (GTDB): domain Bacteria; phylum Patescibacteriota; class Patescibacteriia; order Patescibacteriales; family GWC2-42-12; genus JAHITL01. Next base: position 3,494 of record JAHITL010000051.1, on the reverse strand, counting down.
TGATTTTTTTAGAAAATTATATTAAATACTGCCAATACTAAATCAATATTTAACCAGCAGTATATAAAAAAATAATAATTCTACTTCTTAGCGTTAATCTTTTAAAATACTTTTTAAAAATTAACATCTATATTAACACCGACAATGTTACCATTGCTATTGCAATATTTAGAACCGCTTACATTTCGCAATTCCAAACCAACTTTAACAGTGTCTTTATTGTCGGCGATAAACGAACCCACTGACTTGCCAAATGAACAATCCTCATTGGCATAATCAGTTTTTATAACTGCACCTCCTTTTATTTTTTTTAATTCCCAAAGACAAATTTTGCTACCAATATTAAAATTGGTCTTATCTTTTACGGAATCATTGCTACTAATATTCTGCCAAAAACTTTCTTTAGAGTGACCAATGTCAGCATTAACATCACTCCAAATTTCTACTTTTAGAACCTGGCCGACTTCGTAAAAATCGGCCGTCAATCCAAAATTTAAAATTTTAGTCTTCTGACTAGATTCATAGCCCAAGTCATTAAACCCAAAATCTTTCTGTTGTCCTAACTGGGCTGTGGCTGTAATGCCACTAAATTTAACAACCGGACCAACAGTAATCCGATTGCCACTATAATGAAAATTATCATTAACACCTTTCCAAGTATTAACGGTAACTCCAATCCCTTCAGAAAAAGTAGTTTGCCTAACAAAAAAGCTATTATGCTTTCCTCCGACAAACCAACCTGTTCTAATAGCCCCACTCCACAAACACGTTTCATTCTCATAAAACGGTTTTTTAACTTGTTCATCTGTTGGTTTAATAACCGCCTCTTCCTTTAATTCAGTCTTCGGTGGAAAAACCACCTCTGATTTCTTCACCGAAAGATTAATAACAAGAGGTCTAGCTACCTCTTTTTTTACCTCTTCTTTCCACCACGCCCAGTTGTTACAAACGATGGGCTTTGTCAAACAATATTTGTACCCTTCAAAAACAAACAAAGAAATTTCCCATCCTTCTCGTTTGTCTTTTGGGATAAGGACAATAACATTTTTGACGATCTTATAATCACCAAAAATCATCTCGTCCAATTTTTCATGATACAAAAATTGAAAATTGGGATATTTTTTTATCCCACTCTCTCTCAATTTTATATCAGCTAAAAACGCTATTTTAACCTCCGTTGGAATGCTAAATAGCATTATAGCTTTTTCGGGATCACGATCCCCAAAAGACTCAACTCCAGCATTCTCCCAATAAAAATATTCGGCAGTTGCTGTCCATGTCGCTGCACCAGCAGCCTTACAAAAACAAAATACACTTAAAAAAAACATAATAATCAATCCGATAATGCATAATACCTTTCCCATTTTGTCTTATCCTCCATCTTAAATTTTTAATGTTCCTAGTTTATATTTTTAATTCACCTTATCTTAAAAAAGATTTTGATGAATCTTTAAATTTAAACTACAACATCTGAATAATTTTTTACAAATCATCCAAATGTTGTCTTTTAAATACATTTTTTATATCACCATCGCCAATAACTTTTTTTTCTACTATTCCTTGATCCAAATCAATATCTACCTCAAATAATAAATTATTTTCAACAACTTTCTGCTCAACGACTTCCTGTTTAAGCGCAATATTAGAATTATTATTTATTTTTAATTCTTGTAAATCATTTGAATTAACCAAATATTTATTTTTTAAATTTTTTCTTTTTTTCTTTTTTTCAAACAATCTAATAACATCAAATCGCTCTTCTGGAAATAAATAAATATAACCAAACGCTAAAAATAAACCAATAATTAATCCTAAAGCTAAATTTAAAATTATATTTGGCTTAACTGGAAATCTGCTAACAATCGGTTCATCAATAATTTGCGCCTTAACATTATTGCCACCGCCATGATATAAAGCATGTTTTGTTTGCAAAATATAACTAATTGATTTAGCAATTTGTTCAGCCTGTATGCGACTAGAATGATAAACATTTATATTAATAATTCCAGAATCATTAATAACTTTAGCATTAATTGTTTTAGCCCATTTTTCCATTTGTTTTTTAACATCACCTGAAAAATAATTTTTATCAACATCAAATTCTGAAGCTAAAATATTATTATAAAAAGAATTTGAATAGATTACTCTAGCCAAAACATTGCTTAAATATTCATTAGATTTTGAAGCAGTATATGGATCAATATTTGCGCTAAAATTTTGAATAACCAAAACCTTTAAATCAGCTCTGTATTTAAATGGTTGAACCAAAGTAAAAACCATTGCCAAAAGCAAAGTCAATAATACAATAGCTAAAACAGTCCGTTTCCTATTTTTTAGAATACTTATAAATTCAAACAATTCCATAGATTTTTTTATAATTTAACACAAAATCTTACTGTGTTTGTAAAATTTTGTCAAGCTTTTCCTCTGAATTTACCGTTCTTAATTACACTTTTAGAAAAACAAAAATTGCATTTTTTTATATATCATAACATTAGATTTACGATTGATTATAAATTAAGTCTATATCTTATCTAATATATATAAAAAAATCCAATTTTTAACATTACAAATATTAACTTAAGCCAAATTATATAATTACAAAACAAGCAAAACAAAGATTAAAGATTCTCCAGTTTTGAAGAAAATATGGTCTAGTAACTACTCACTGACCACATAAAATGTCGCCGTGTAAAATGTTATTCCCGCGAGCCTTCCTTTTTGTCATTCCCCCCGCAACTTGCGGGGGGAATGACAAAAAAGGAAAGGATTCTGCGAGAATGACATTTTTATATTACTACACTATGATATTATCACATTACTACGACAGAAGGGGTTAGTGAGCAGTTACATGGTCTAGTATTGATAAATTTTAAATAATTTGCTATACATATAATACAAAATGTAAAAAAACCATAGTTTTTACATTTTATTTTGTTTTAAATAAAAAAAGGAGGAAATGTCATGTTCATTAAAAAAATTGTTTTTATGGGGTTGATTTTATCTTTTTTAAATATCTTTTTTGCATCAAATACATCAAACGCATCTAACGGACAAGAAGAAGTATTAGAAAAAATACCTCTTGTAGAAATGGAAATAGAGATAGAAATAGAAGAATTTTTTTCCACCTCTACTGCATCTACTGCAAAAGAGGAAAAAGAGGAGATGAAAGAAGAAGAGGAAGAAGAAATCAAAAAAGAAGAAAAAAAGAAAAAAGAGCCAGAAAAAAAGCGCTTACTCTTTTCCCCAAAGATGATAGCAGTGATGACAAACACAACTACTATCACTTCTTCTGTGATTACTACTTCTACTTTAATAGCGACTAAAACTACTACTGTCGCTGTCGCTGTCGCTTCTTCTACGATTATTACTTCTACTTTCACCGCTACTGCAACAGCGACAACTATTGCGGAAGAAAAAAAAATACTTGTTGAGAGGATTAAAAACTCTCGACAAATAAAATTAGGAGAAGATTTATCGTTGAAGACTCCTAT
>JAHITL010000050.1 GCA_018817545.1 Patescibacteria group bacterium | reverse complement strand
CTTTATCAAATTTTGCCCAAGTTCTTGGCTCGCTTGGAGCATTACTAATCTGAATTAAATTACTTACTAATAAAGTTTTATCTGGTCCTACTAATAAAGTTGCATCTGGACCAAAATATATCCATCCATTCATTTCGCTCCATGCAAAACCAGAAAAATTACCGTTACTATTATCAATTCTTACTCCATAATCAATTACTTTAGCTGAATCATTGCCAGCGCAACCAGGAGTTTGAATGTCAGTATCAATAAGATCATCATTAAGATTAACATCACAATTAGCAGAATTCATACTAATCCAACCAATATTACTTCCATAAGCCCAGCCAGTAAGTTTATTATTAACATCCTCTGCTTGAATAATATTTGTTTTACTTCTAAAAAACACAACAACAGAAACCACTACTAAAACTAACAAGCAAACTATTAAAAAATTTTTTATATTTTTTTTAAACATATTGTAAAATTAATGACATATCACTTTCATACAAATGATAACACCATAATAGACTAAAAAAAGTTTAAATAATTATTTTTAGCAACACAGGACGGAGGAACCCCGCCCCTACAATATTTTTTAAAATTCAGAATATATTTTTGACAAATTATTTCTGTGTATCAACAAAACTAAGCGCAATTTCTCGAAGTGACTTTCTTAAATCATCTGAAATTTTTGATCCATTCATTCTATATGATCTCTCTAGAAAAGTTACTTTTTTCTCTTTATCATTCAAAAAAATTGCTCCCTCTTTTACTTCATCAAGACTCGTACTTTTAACCTTGACAGTATAAAAATAAACAGGCCTTCCTTGTGTTGTAACTTTTTCTTCCCAATTAACAAGCTCTTCCTCGTATTTACCAAATCCTTTTGCAACATATTTTTTTAAATCAAAATCTTTATAATTTTCTACTCCCATAATTACACTATTTAACTCAAGATATTCAGGTACTTTACCCATCTCTAACGCAGGATTAGCAGCCATAACAACACTTTCATTTCCCTTTTTTGGAAACAAAAATTCATTAAATATATCAGTGCTATTATTTTGAACGACATAATCCCAATCAGTTGGATAATTTATTTCAAACCCAAATTTTGGATTTGAATATGTCTGTTGTAATATAGCTTCATCAACTGGCTTAACTGTAATCTGTTTATTAATTTCTTCAGTCTGCTTATTAACTTCTTGTTTTTGTATCACAGGAACCGATGCTGTTGGTTTGATTTGCTTAATTGGTTGTTGCCCACATCCAGCTAAAAAAACTGCCCCCAATAATGAGAAACTTAGCATCATAATTTTTTTCATAAATTTTTTTGCTAATTTTAACACTTAATTAATAGTTTAATAAATTTAATTTTTATCGTAAATTAATTTATTATTTTTATTGTATCACAAATTTATTATACCTCAAAATAAAATAAATTTAAAATCAAGAATTGAGTAACCTTTTTCAAAAACTTTAACTGGATTCAAATCTATTTCTTTAATTTGTGGGAAAGCTATGCTTAATTCAGAAATTTTTAAAAGAATTTCAATAATTGAATCAATGTCTTTTTCTTTTCCACCCCTAGCTCCTTTAAGAATATCATATCCTTTTATAGAATAAATCATTTCTTTTGCTTCATTATAATTTAATGGCGCGATACCAAAAGAAACATCTTTTAAAACTTCAACAAAAATGCCTCCCAAACCAAACATAATCAATGGTCCAAATTGCTCATCTCTTTTCATTCCAATGATTATTTCCTCTCCACTAGTAACCATTTCTTGAATAATTACTTTTTTAATCTCTTTATTATTTTTATCACCTGCAATATTGCTAATATTTTTAACAATCTCTTGATAAGCTTTTTTTACTTCTTGCTCATTTTTTAAATTTAATTTTACTCCTCCAACATCTTGTTTATGTAAAATTTCAGAACCAGCTGTTTTCATCGCCAATGGATAAAAAAGTTCTTTGGCTTTATTAATTGCCTCATCTTCTGAAAAAGCAATTACAAATTTTGGATAAGGGATTTTACAAATTTTTAAAATCTCTGCCACTTTTTCTGGTTCTAAATTTTTTTGAGAACAAGCTTTATCTAAAACTTTTTCTATTTTTTGTTTTTCAGAAATTATTAATTGATTAATATTTTTTGTTTCTTCAAAAATTTGATTATTCCCTAACATCTTTTGAATAACTTCAACTGCTTTTTCTGGTGTATCAAAATTTGGAATATTATTTTTTTCTAAAATTTTAATCGCTTTTTCTACACTTTTTTGACCAAAAAAACATGTAAAAATTGGCTTTTTATATTTTTTAAAAAAAGAAACAATAATTTCTGCTGTTTTTTCTGGCTCAGTCATTTTTTGAGGTGTTAAAAAAACCAAAACAGCTGAAACATTTTTATCTTTTAAAATCGCTTCTAAAGCAATTTTGTATCTATCAGCTTTTGCGTCACCAATAATATCTACAGGATTTTCCAAGCTACAAGATAAAGGCAATTTTTTTCTTAAAAAATCCTTCGTTTCCTCGTTTAACTTAACTAATTCTAAACTGCTTTCAACTTTTAACTTTAAACTTTTTACTTTAAACTTTTCTATAGCGTCTGTTCCCAAAACTCCCAAACCTCCAGCATTAGTTAAAATTGCAATTTTATTTTTCTCTGATAAATTTTGAAAACTAAAACCTTTAACTAAATTAAATAAATCCTTTAAAGAGTCTGCTTTAATAACATTTGTTTTTTTAATAAATGCTTCAAAAGCTTCGTTTGATCCAGCTAAACTACCTGTATGCAAAGATGCCGCTTTTTTTCCTTTTTCGCTTACCCCAGCTTTTAAAAGAATTAAAGGTTTTTGTGGATTATTTTTTAAAATTTCAATTGTTTTTTTTCCATCAACAAAACTTTCCAAATAAGCTAGAACAACTTTTGTTTGAGGATCATTCAAGGCAAATTCTAAAAAATCATTTTCTGAAAGATTAGCTTTATTACCTAAACTAACAATTTTAGAAAAGCCTAGATTATTTTGATCAGCTAAATCTAAAAATCCGCAAAGAATCGCGCCAGATTGAGAAAGAAAAAAAATATTTCCTTTTTTTTCAGGTAAATTTGCCCCAAAAGAAGCATTTAAATTTTGATAAGGATTAATTAGACCTAAACAATTAGGTCCTAAAAAAGAAATTTCATATTTTTCAGCAATTTTTTTGATTTTTTCTTCTATTTTAGCGCCTTCAACTCCAAACTCTTTAAAACCAGCTGAAATAATAATCGCGTACTTTATTCCTTCTTGACCAACTTCTTCTAAAACTTGTGGACAAATTATTGAAGGAACAACAATTATCGCTAAATCAATTTTTTCTTTTACTTCAAAGATATTTTTAAAAACCTTTTTTCCCAAGATTTTCCCACCTTTAGGATTAATTAAAAAAATTTCTTTTTTAAATTTTCCATTCAAAAGATTATTAACAATTTCATAACCAACCTTGCCTCGTTCATGAGAAGCACCGATAATGGCAATTGAATTGGGAGAAAAAATTTTAGACAAAGATTTTAGTTGCATATATTCTATTATACTTTTTAATAATATTAAGTAAAGGTTATTTTTTTAATTATGCGAAATTTGATTTATTTTTTTCTAAAATCATCTTCATTTAATTTTGCTTGGCGTAAAATGGACCTAAAAGTGCCATATTGTATTTCTTTACCATGTATTGGAATAATCACGGTTAAACTAGGATTATGATGGCAACGATATTTAGCATGTGAGCCATTTTGTGAAACAAAAAAGAAACCCTTATCAAGAAGGACTTTTAATACCACTCGAAGTAAATATGGTTTAAGCATATTGAAGTTTTACCGAAGCGATAACAGGATTTTTTACTTCAACCTTTTTCAACATAGGGATATCTTCAAAGTATAATTCTAATGCTTCTTGCAACATAGCTAATGCTTCTTTTTTAGTTTTTCCAAAACTTGAAACTTCAACTTCCAAACATTGCGAGATATAATATTTACCCTCTTTCCAGACAACTGATTTTAAATCTATTTTACGCATATATTTAAATATTTCTTATATTTTTATAATACATATTAATAAAAAATAAGTCAATTTTAGGGGGGGGTGGTCTGTCGCCGAATACGAGATCGTTTATTATATTATCCGTATTCGGCGACAGACCACACTACAAACTAATTTAATTCACTATACTTTTTTAAAATAAAATCTACATCATTTTCTTCAAACTCTGGCCAATATTTTTTCAAAAAAATTAATTCACTATTGCACGACTGCCATAACATAAATCCGGAAAGTTGTTGTT
>JAHITL010000049.1 GCA_018817545.1 Patescibacteria group bacterium | reverse complement strand
TTATTCCTAATTCTTTTCCCAAAGTTCCTTGCCAGCTAGGCCAAGTTGAAATAGTTTTATTAGTTAAATAACTACCAGCAGAAAGTTTAGGATAATAACCATTTTTCTTTTTGTAATCCCCTAAAGCTTTTTCAATATCAGCTAGATAAGCCAATCTTGCTGTGTCTTTTATAATTTTTGGTTTAACCAGTTCGTCTGTAATATTTGTATTAAATTTCCAATGCTTAATAATTTGACCAAAAATATCCAATGTTGCACTCTCTGCTTCTTGATTATATGAAATAACATTAATATTAGTATAAAGGTTATCACTACTATCAATATTCGCAACATTAATATAAACAGTTCTACCATCACGAACAGCTTCATAACCATCAACCAATAAAGATTGAGGCGAGCCAACAAATTTTTGATTTTGATACCATCTTAAAGCTGACAAATGGTCTGGATTAGGAATAATCCTTAAACCAATAACATCAGGAGAACGATCAGCAGCTTGATTTTCTTTAGGTAAAAAACCAACAATTGCGACTAATGATATAAAAATAATAATACTAATTTTTAATATTTTTTTAAACATATAAAATAACTTGTGGTTTGTAAATTATAATTATCAAATATTAAATGTTTTTTCTTGCTTTCTTACTTACTTTCTTGCTTTCTTACTTTTCTTATTTCTTTTATTTATCTTATTTTTTAATAAAAACTCAGTATTAAAATTTAAATGAAATGGATTCCCGCTTTCCGGGCTCTGCGGGAATGACAAAAGGAAATTTTTCTTACTTTTCTTATTTATCTTACTTTTCTTACTTTTCTTACTTTTCTTATTTATCTTACTTTTCTTATTTTTCTTATTTATCTTACTTTTCTTATTTTTCTTATTTTATTTATTTTTATTTATACTAATTTTTATCATTTTTGACTTAGCTTCTAAAACTTTTGGAATAATAATTTTTAAAATACCGTTTTTTGCTTCTGCGCTAGCTTTTTCAGCAGTGACACAAGAAGGCAAAGACACGCTACGATAAAAACTACCACGTTTAATTTCTTTACGATAATAATTTTTATCTTCAACTTCGCTTTTCTTTTCACTTTCACCTTTAATAATTAAAACATCATTTTCAACAGAAATATCAACTTTTTCAGGATCAATTCCTGCTAATTGAGTTTCAACATAAACGTTATTTTCATCTTGATAAACATCTACTGCTGGAACATAATTAATAAAATCACTTTTTGTTGGAATAAAACCTTCAAACATTTTGTCCATATCTTCAAAAGATTCAAGAAATGGAGCCCATTTAATAATTGATGACATAAGTGTTTTTACATTCTTGTATAAAATACGAGAAATAAAATTAATAATTAATTATTGAAATAAAATTTTTAATTTTTCACCGCAAAAGCGGGACAGGTAATTTTTAAATAATATTTTAATTTTTAATATTAAAAATTATTTCAACTTATAAACAACTACTTTTGCTGGAACAATTATTTTACCATTTAACTTATAACCTGACTTTACTTCTTTAGCGACTAAACCATCTTCTTTTTTATTATCAGTTTCTTCACTATCAATCGCATCCATTAAATCATGATTAAATTTTTCTTTATTAGTTATTATTTCTTCAATTCCTAAACTTTTTAAAACATCGCTAAATTGTTTAATAATATATTCAATACCAACAACCCATCCATTTTTTTTAGACTCTTCGTCAATATATTGGATTGAAGTTTTTAAATTATCATAAACTGGCAAAATCTCATAAAGCAACCGTTCATTAGCAAATCTAGCAAATTCCATTTTCTCTTTAGCGCTTTGTTTTAATAAATTTTGATAATCAGCTAAAGCGCGTTTATATTTTTCTTCAAAACTATCATTTTCTAAATTACTAACATATTCAAATCTATTTATTTTTTTTTCATCTTTTTCAACTTGACTTAAAAACATTTTTTTTAGTCTAACCCAAATTTTATCATCAGCAATTGATTGATAAACGACCACTTCTTCTTTATTTTCACTATTATGTCCTGAATATAAAACACGATATTTTCCGCCTTTGTAATGTTTATAAATTCCTTGTTTTATTTTTTCTTCTGATGATTTTTTTTTATCAAACATAGTGTTATTTTTCAATGATTTTATTATTAATAAATTTTATTAAAGCTAAATTTTTTTCATAATCCATTCTCATTGGACCAAGAATACCAAATAAACCAATATTATTTTTAAATTTATATTTAACTAAAATTGTTCCGCAAAAATCTCCAAAAGGGTTTGTCGACCCAAGAAAAATTTGCGGCTCTTCTTTAATTTTATTAAAAATATTATTTATTATTTCGTCTACCTGATCAATAATTTTAGAAATATCATAAATCAATTCAGTCTGACAAAATTCAGGTTGAGATAATAAATTAGAAATACCTGTATAATACAAATTATTCTGATGAAATGCCCAAAATACAGCGTTATTAGAGACTTTAGCAAGTTCTTTAGCAACTTGTTTAAAACTTAATTCATCTTTATTTTTTAATAATTCAGAAAAAATTTTACTTTCTGTTATTCCTATTTTTTTTTCTTCCAAATTTTCTAAATAAAAATTATATGCTTTTTCAGTAGGAATACGACCAGATGAAGTATATTGTTGCGCAATATATCCAGTCTTCTCTAATTCAGCCATTTCATTTCTAACAGTAGCCGGAGAAATATCTAATTTATATTTGTCAACTAGAACTTCTGACCCAACCAAAGCGCCTGTTTTTATATGTTCTTTAATAATAATATTAAGAATTAAAATCGTCCTTTTGTCCATAAAATTTTTATATTTTTAATAATATACTATTTAGCACTCCCTTGTCAAGAGTGCTAAATGTAATACTTAAAAACTTAATACATTATCCCTGATAAAAAGCTTTGTATCCTAAATAAGCGCAATAAATATCAGCTTTGGAAGCAATTTCTAAAGGCGCGTGCATATTAAACAAAGCAATGCCAGCGTCAACAACATCAATATTGCGATTAGCTAAATATTTAGCAATAGTTCCTCCACCGCCTTGATCAACTTTACCACCTGTTCCTCCAGCAAATTGACAAACTATATTTTTATCTTGATTAAAAACTTTTTTTAATTCATATATAAATTGCGCCGAAGCTTCTGAAGTTTCATATTTACCGCCATGGCCAGTATATTTTTCAATGGCCAAACCAAAACCCATTCTACAAGCATTTCGTAAATCATAAACGTCTTTATAATCAGGGTCAACAGCTACCGTTACATCAGCTGAAATCGCTTGGCTAATATTATATGAATGATAGACTTCTTCTAAGCCACCTTTATTTTGACTTAACTTTAAAATATCAAGCATAAAACTTTCAAAAAATAATGACTGGGTGCTGGTATTTCCGTCTGAACCTATTTCTTCTCTATCTGTCCAAACACAAATTTGAGTTTGATCAACTACTTTGGCGTCTAAAAAACTCATCAACGATGAATAAGCGCAAGCCTTATCATCCTGACCATAAGCAGAAATCAAACTTCTGTCAAAACCTAAATCTCTAGCTTTTTCACTCGGCACGACTTGTATTTCAGCGCTAGCCAAATCATCTTCTTTAATGCCATATTTATTAAAAAGATATTCCAATATTGCCAACTTGACTTTCTCTTTAATTTTTTTATCATTAACAGGTAAAGAGCCTAATAATAAATTTAATTCCTCTCCCTTAATTTTATGATATTCAGCCTTACCACCAGAATCAATTGACCGATCTAAATGTGGCAATAAATCAGTAATCATAAAAATTGGCTCGTCATCTTGTTCTCCAATTTTTATATTTATTTTTTTTCCATTTTCCAAATAAACAACTCCGTGCAAAGCCAAAGAAATTGTTGGCCATTGATATTTTTTAATTCCACCATAATAATGAGTTTTAGCAAAAGCTAAATTTTCATCTTCATAAAATGGATTTATTTTAAAATCTAAATGAGGAGAATCAATATGCGACATTATTATTTTCATTCCTTTGTCTAATCCTTGTTTGCCAATTCTAGCTAAAAATAAACTTTTATCACGATTAACAGTATAAATTTTATCGCCAGCTTTTAATAATTTTGCTTCTTTTATATCAATAAAACCATTTTCTTTGGCTAATTTAATTCCAGTTTCTACAGCTTCACTTTCTGTTTTAGATTCACTGATAAATTTTTTATAACCCTCAGCAAAATCAAAAGCTTCTTTTTTGGTTTTTCCGTCCCAAATTTCCCAACAACTTTTTTTCTCAAGTTTAAGTTGTTTTTCTAATTTTTGATAATCAATTTTTTTCATAAGTTTTAAATTTTTTTTAATAATTTACTAAAAGACCCTTTAACAAAAACTCCGTATTAAAATTTAATAATGAAATGGATTCCCCCCGCAAGTTGCGGGGGGGGGATGACAAAAAAAACATGGGTTCCCGCTTTTTGGGCTCTGCTGGAATAACAAAAAAACATTGTTTCGCATTACCAATCACCGCTAAAACCTCCTCCTCCTGAACTTCCTCCACCAAATCCACCGAATCCTCCACCACGACCACCACCAATCCACCATGGAAAAATTCCAGAGGCCTTACTTTTTTGATAACTTTTAGAAACAAAGAAATCAAACAATAACCCAAGTGGCGCTAAAACAGCAATAGAAATTAAACCAAAAAATAAAAAACCTTTGAATAAACCAATAATTATTCCTACAACTCCACCAATTGCTCCACCAAGCCACCAAGACTTACTTCTCCCCAAAATACTAGACAGCCACATAAAACCAAAAATAGCTATATAAAAAATAACATCTAAATTAACTCCTGATTGTTTTGTTTCATTTCCTTTATCTTCGGGAATATATTCACCTTTTGTTGCTAATATAATTTTATCAACAGCGCCATTAAATCCTTGATAATAATCACCAGACTTAAAAGCAGGTTTTATAATTTGATTGCCAATCCAAGAACTTTGCGCGTCAGTTAAAGCTCCTTCTAATCCATAACCAACTTCTATACGCATTTTTCTATCATCAATCGCAACTAAAATTAAAACTCCATTATCTTTACCTTTTTTACCGATCCCCCAATCCTTAAATAATTGAACAGCAAAATTTTCAACAGTATCATCTTTTAAACTTTTAATAATAACAACTGAAATCTCATTACTACTAATTTTAGTAAATTCACTTAATTTATTTTCTAAATTTTGCTTCTGCTCATTAGTTAAAACATTAGCAAAATCATTAACAAAGCCTGCTGGCTTACCTGGATTATAATAAGCTAAACACGGCGAAGCAATTAATAACAATAAAAAAATACAACTTACTTGTTTAATTAATTTAATCATAAATCAAAAATCTAAAAAAGTTTATTGCTTAATGGGTCTGTCTCCGAATATGTTTTTAAACAAAAAAAATATTTTTGATTTAAAATTTCACAGCTGGAGCATTTTCAGCGCCTGCAACTGACTGGATGTATTTTTTCTCACTAAAACCAAACGAAGAAGCAAATAACTTAGCAGGAAAACGTTTAATCATCACATTAAAGTCTCTAGCTAAATCATTAAATCTTTTACGTTCAACACTTACACGATTTTCAGTACCTTCTAATTGTGCCATTAATGTTTGTGTTGTTTCAACAGACTTAAGTTGAGGATAATTTTCCATAACTACTAACAATCTAGCAAAAGCGCTTTCTACTCCACCAACAGCCTCAGCTTTAGCGTCAGCTGTTTTAGCTCCAGCATAACGAGTTCTTGCTTCAGCTAAATCACCAAAAACTTTTTGTTCTTGTTGCATCGCGCCTTTAACAGTCTCAACTAAATTAGGAATTAAATCAAAACGTCTCTGAAATTGAGTCTCAACTTGCGCCCATTGACCGTTTACTGCTTCATTAGCTGTAACAATTTTATTATAGACACCCCAACCATAAAAAACTATGGCTACAACCACAACTGCAATCGCAGTTAAAACAATAATTAACGTTTTTTTCATAAATTTTGTTTATTAATTAATTAATTAGTTAATTTATTTAAATTCTAAAATATTAAGGGTTAAGATCGGTATGAAATGAGAACACTAGAGTTTATAGCTTTTAGAAATTTTTAATTTTATAATTTTAAATTTTATAAATAATTTTTAATAATTTAATTTTTAATTTAATTAGTTTAAAAATTAAAAATTTAGATTTATTTAAAAATTTAAAAATTACAAAATTAAAAATTAGTTTCTAGCAGCTATTTTAATATTTTTTTGTCCTCTTGCTTTAGTAGTATAATATCCAGTTAATAATTTTACAATATTTAATATTTCAATAAAACTTTTTTCTTCTTCAATATTAAAATCGCTTGTTTTAATTTTAATAGGAATATCAACTTCGCTTATCTTATTTTTAATTTCCAACTTATACTCTTTAATTCTAATTAAACTTATTGGCCCTGCTAAATCAAGTAATTCAATAATAATATCATCCGCTTGTTTTAAATTTAATAAATTTTTATTTTCATTTTCATCTCTGCCTATAATCACTAAAATTTTTTTATTATCTTTAAAATTGAACCAAAGAACTCTTCCATTTTTTAATAATGCAATATCATTACCATCACAATTTTGCCAATATTCAAACATTTTGAATAACTTTTTACCAAAATCAGGTTCAGTTAACAAACATCCTCCGCCAGGGCTTGCATATTCTTTTATATTATATTTTTTTACTAATTCTAACTGCATCTGTCGCGATCTTCCACTAATATCTAATAATTTTTCTCTATTTACTTTACCAAGTTTTTCATTTTCAGTTTCATCTAACAATTTAGCCGACAATGGTCTAATTAATTTTCCTTCTAATCCAGAAATTTTTTCTACTATTTTTAAAGCATCTTTATTTTGAGACATTGGTCTCTGCCCTAGCACCTCTCCTGTTGCAATAAAATCAAATCCATCCTTTTTCATTATCTCACTAGCTTTTTTTAACATCATTCCATGACAATCAATACAAGGATTTGCATTTTTCCCATAACCATACGTTGGATTTTTTACCATTTTTAAATGTTCTTCAGAAAAATCAACTTCTATTAATTTTATATCCAATTGTTCAGCTGTTCTTTTAGCTTTTTCTGTACTAAAAAAACAACTTTTAAAACTCGCCCCAACCACTTCAATTCCCTGCCCCATCAAAACTCTAGCAGCCAACATTGAATCTAATCCTCCTGATAATAACACTAAAGCTTTTACTTTTGACATACCATTCCTAACATAATTTTCTCGCCATTAAGATTTATTTCTTTTTTTTCTTCTACATCATTATTAATTATTTTTTCGCTTAATGTATCTTTTTTAATTTCATCGCCCATCTTTTCTATAACTTGCTTAATTAAATCGCTTTCACTTTGCCAACTTAAAATTATTTTATCTTCAATCGTAAATCCGGCCTGCTTACGCATCATATTCACCTGCCTAACTATCTCACGTTTTAACCCCTCTAATTTTAATTCTGGCGTAATATTTGTATCAAGCTCAACTAGCATATCGCCATCTCCTTTTTTACAGACAATATTTTTAACATTCAATTCATCCTTTATTAATTTTAAATAATCTTCATTAATTGAAAATTGAAAATTGAAAATTGAAAATTTTTCTAGTGTTTGTCTTATCTTAATTCCTGCCTCATCTCTCTTGGCTAATCCCAATTCAACAATTTTTCTAACAACAAGCATTTCTTCTAAAACCCCTAATTCTTGATTCCTAATTCCTGATTCCACCTGTGGCCAACTTTCCAAATGAACACTTTTATTTTCATCAATAAAATTATATCCAGAAACTTTTTGCCAAATTTGTTCAGCAATAAATGGTGTAAAAGGCGCCATTATTTTTGACAATTGTGTTAAAACATAATTAGTTGTAATTAAAGCTGCTTGTTTGTCTTTTTCATCTTCACCCTTAAATCGATCGCGCGAACGACGCAAATACCAAGTTGATAAATCATCAATAAATTCACTTATTGGACGAGAGGCTTCTGGCAAATTATATTTTTCTAAATTTTCAGTTACTTTTTTAATTAATTGATTAAGTTTAATTAAAATCCATTGATCAAGAATATTTTTTGTATCGTTTAATAAAGTTTCTTCTTCTAAATTATGCGCGAATAATTCATAAAATTTAACAACATTCCAAAAAACAATTACATTTTTTCTTAACGCGTCTTGAATTTCAATTTCAGATAAACTCGTATCGTTACCAAGCATAATTTGACTATTCATAAAATACATACGCAATGCATCGCTACCATATTTTTCCAATGTCGCGCGCGGATCTGGATAATTACCGAATGACTTACTCATTTTCCGTCCGTCAGTACCTGCTAAAACTCCACTTACAATAACATTTTTAAAAGAAATTGAATCAAACAAAGCATTTGATAAGACATGCAAATAATAAAACCAACCTCTCAGTTGTCCTGTATATTCTATAATAAAATCAGCCGGAAATAGATTTTTAAAATCATTTTGTTTTTCAAACGGATAATGAAATTGAGCAAAAGGCATAGCTCCAGATTCAAACCAGCAGTCAAATACTTCTTTAACTCTTTCCATTGTATTTCCACATTCACATTTCAACTCATGTTCGTCTATGTCCGGTCGATGCAAATCTTTTACCTTTTTTCCGCTCAATTTTTCAATTTCTTCAATTGATCCTAAAACTTTTATTTTATTACAATTAGAACATCTCCATACTGGAATAGGAGATCCCCAATAGCGAGATCGTGATAAACACCAATCTGGAGCACTTTCAATATTATTTTTAAATCGTCCTTCTTTAAAATATTCTGGCACCCAGTTTATTTCTTCATTTGTTTTCAGCATTTTTTCTTTAATTTTTTGTATATTTAAATACCAAGCCTTCTGAGTTTTATAAATTAATGGCGTATTACAACGATAACAAAAAGGATAAGAATGAGTATAATCAGAAATTGAAAAAATAATATTTTCTTTTTCTAAATCAAGCAAGACATCTCTATTGGCTTTTTTAAAATAATATCCATTCCATTTTTCCATTGCTTCTGAATAAATTCCATTTTCATCCATTAAATCAATCATTGGCAAGTCAACTTTTTTTCCAAGTTCAAAATCGTCTTCACCAAAATTTGGCGCAATATGAACAACGCCAGTTCCATCTTCAGTTGTCACAAAATCACCATGATAAATTTTATAAACTTTTTTTGATTTTATTATTTCATTATTATTAATTTTATATATTGGTTCATATTGTAAATTAATTAGTTTTTCTCCTTTAAATTTTTCAACTATTTTATAATTTTTATCTTTTAAAACATCTGTTATTCTTTCTTCCGCTAAAATATAAAAATTATTTTTTTCTAATTCATTGTTTATAATTTGTAGTTTTATATAATTTATATTTTTATTGATTGCTAAAGCTAAATTTCCAGGCAAAGTCCATGGCGTAGTTGTCCATGCCAATATGTATGTATTGTTTTCTATTTTATTATTATCAATAATTTTAAATTTAACTATCGCTGTTTTGTCTGTAACATCTTTATATGAACCAGCATCCATCGTAATTTCAAATTTTGATAACGGAGTAGCGCAACGTGGGCAATGCAAACTAGTGCGATAACCCTCATAAATAAAACCTTCATCATATAATTTTTTAAAAGACCAAATAACACTTTCCATAAATTTTAAATCCATGGTTCTATAAGCATTTTTCATATCAACCCAACGACCAATTCTATTTATATACCATTCCCATTGTTCAGATCCTTTATTAACATATGATCGGCAAGCGTCAATAAATTTATCAACCCCTAATTCTTCAATATCTTTTTTATTTTTCAATCCAAGCTCTTCTTCAACTTTATTTTCAGCTGGCAAGCCATGACAATCCCAACCCCAAATACGTTCTACTCTATATCCTTTCATAGTCCAATATCTTGGGATTACATCCTTTGCAATACTTGGAAGCAAAGTAGCATAATGAGGCAAACCCGTAATAAATGGTGGCCCATCATTAAAAATATAATTTCCTTTTGGCGCCTCTTTTTCTATTGATTTTTTAAAAATTTCATTTTTATCCCAAAAATTCAAAACATCCTCTTCTATAACTGAAAAAGGATTTTTACTAGATTGATTATTTTCTAATTTCTCTTTGTCCATAATAAAAAAATTACTAATTACATTATGGATATATCGTCAGATACCATATTCGGCGACAAACCCCTAATTACATTATTTATACTAGCTTTAATTAAAAAAGATGTCAAAAATCTATATGATTGTGTCGCGACAACAACTAATACATTTTTTTGACAGAAAACCAATTTTAAAGGTAAGCTAAAGAAGTCCTTAAAGACTTTTAACTTTATAGATTTTTTTATGTTTAATAAATTTTTTGGAAAATTTAGCAAAGATCTTGGAATAGACTTAGGCACAACTAATACGTTAGTTTATACACCAGAAAAGGGCATTATTATCAATGAACCATCAGTAGTAGCAATAAATATGAGAACTGATGAAATTTTAGCTGTAGGCACTGAAGCTAAAAAAATGCTAGGCAAAACTCCAAGTCACATACAAGTCATTAAGCCCTTAGTTGACGGGGTAATTTCTGATTTTGAAGTAACCGAAAAAATGCTTAAATATTTTATTGATAAAGTTCATTCAGAATATTTTACTTTAATTCCTCGCCCACGAGTAGTTATTGGAATTCCATTAGATATTACTGAAGTAGAAAAAAAAGCAGTTGAAGATGCTGCTAAATCTGCTGGCGCTCGCGAAGTTTTTCTCATTGAACAATCTATGGCAGCTGCTGTAGGCACTCGTTTTGAAGTAACTAATCCTACTGCCACTATGATTGTTGATATCGGCGGTGGCACAACAGAGATCGCAGTTATTTCATTAGGCGGAGTAGTCACATGGAAAACTTTACGACTAGCAGGCAATGCTCTTGATAATGACATTATCCAATATGTCCGTGAAGAATTTAATATCTTAATTGGCGAACAAGTAGCAGAAAATGTAAAAATAAGAATTGGCTCAGTTGCTCCACTAAAAGAAACTTTAACAATGGCGCTTCGTGGCAGAGATTTAATCAATGGCTTACCAAAAGAAGTAATAATAACAGACACTCACATCAGAGAAGCAATGTCTAAAATAACTAATCAAATAATTGAAAATATAAAAATTACCCTAGAAACTACTCCTCCTGAATTAGTAGCTGATATTTATGAACATGGAATTGTTTTAACAGGCGGAGGAGCACTTCTACGTAATTTAGATAAAGAAATCGCTCAAGCAACCAAAATCCCAGTAAGAATTGCTGACGATCCTCTTACTTGCGTAGCCAGAGGAACAGGAATTCTATTAACTGATCAAGAGTTACTTAAAAAAATTCTATCACCTGATAATGAAAAATATTAACAAAATTTTTAATTTTATAATTTTTCACCGCAAAAGCGGGACAGGTAATTTTTAAATAATATTCTAATATTTAAATTTTTAATATAAATTTCAAAAAAACAATTAAATTATAAAAATAAATAAATATTTGGATATTATCCCGCAATATGCGGGAAAAAATTAAAAATTATAAAATTAAAAATTTTTTTATATATGCTGAAATTTAGTTTTAAAAAATATATTATTTTTATAATAGTAGCTGGACTACTTATTTTTTTTCATTTTTTGAAGATTTTATCTCCAATAGAATCATATATTAGCTATTGGCTTAATCCTGTATCAAAAAATCTCTATTCTTTAAGCTCTAATTTACGTTCAACATACAATGAACAAACAAATAAACAAATTTTAACAGACAAAATAAAACAATTAGAAGATCAATCAAATAAACTTATTATAGAAAATGTAAAATTAAAAATTTTAGAAGAAGAAAATCAAATTTTACGCCAAAATTTAAAATTTTTTACTAAAAATCAATATAATTATAAAATAGCAAATATAATTTCTCGTGGCGAATCAGCTGATTTAGCCAAGGGAAATCAAACAATTATTATCAATAAAGGATCAGCTGACGGATTATCGCCAGGATTTCCTGTTATCAGTCCTAATATTTATGGCCTCGAAAACCAAGGATTAATTATTGGCAAGGTTATTGCGACAAAAAATAATTCAGCAGAAATTTGCTTACTTAATAACCAAAATTGTAAATTAGCTGGCTCTATATTAGGTCAAACAAAAACAAGTGGAATTATTCATGGCGAATTAGAATTAACAATAAAAATGGAATTTATTTCACAAATAGAAAAAATTAATAAAGATGATATAGTTATCACATCTGGATTAGAACAAAATATCCCACAAGGCTTAGTTATAGGCAAAATAGCAAAAGTAGTGCAAGACAATAACGAATTATGGCAAAACGCAACTATCGAACCATTAATTAACTTCGATGACTTAACAATTGTTTCAGTTTTAACAGGAAATAAGAATTAATTCCTTTTTTATGAAAATAGAGAAAAATAAAACATTAGCTCCAATGACTACTTTAAAAATTGGAGGCAAAGCTAAATTTTTTATAGAAACAAAAAACATTGAAGAATTAAAAGATATTATTAATTGGGCAAAGGAAAAAAAGGAAAAAATTATTTTTTTTTCAGGAGGAAGCAATGTTTTAATTAACGATAAAAATATAAATGGTTTAGTAATTAAATTATCATACACTAATTTATCTATTAATAACAATGAGCTCGACTGTGACGCTGGACTTAGTTTAACGCAAATACTTACAACGACAATTAAACACAATTTAACAGGACTAGAATGGATAATTGGCATTCCAGGAACAATTGGCGGAGGAGTTTATGGAAACATAGGCGCTTTTAATAATGATATAGCAAAAATTGTAAAAAATGTAACTGTTTATAATATTAAAGAAAATAAATTTTTAACTCTTTCAAATAAACAGTGTTATTTTGATTATCGTGATTCTATTTTTAAACAAACAAATAATTTAATTATTGTTAAAGTAAAATTAATTTTAAAAAAAGGAAGTCAAATAACAATAAAAAAATTAATAAATAAATATCTTGATTATAGAAATACTACACAACCAAAGGGTTATAGCGCTGGTAGCACTTTTAAAAATCTAACTTTAGATTATGTTAAATCAGTTAATCCAGACTTAGCTTTTCAGGCTGAAAAAAATAATATAATTAGAGACAATAAAATAGCAGCAAGTTGGATTATTGATAAATTAGGATTAAAAAACAAACAAATAGGAGGCGCTAAAATTAGTGAAAAACATGCTGGATTTATTTTAAATATAAACCAAGCTAAAGCCAAAGATGTAATTAATTTAATTAATTTTATTAAACAAGAAGCAAAAACAAAATATAATATTAATCTTGAAGAAGAAATTCGTTATTTAGGTTTTTAACTTCCCCGCTTCTATTTCAACCATACCGCCGCCTTCTCCTTTATTACCTTCCAACAAAACTCCAACTGTCTGTTTTAATACATAATGTCTGACAACTCGCCCTTTTTTATTACCAATTTTTACTTCACTATCTATCTGGGGTAAGCAATTACAAAGTTTTTTATAACCCTCTGCTTCATAAGCTAAACAACACATTAATCTACCACATATACCAGAAATTCTCTCTGAACCTCGATGAGCACATTGCTGTATGTCAGCCATTTCAGAAGTTACAGAAGTAATTTCATTCAAAAACTTTCTACAACACAATTGTCTACCACAATGCCCAAAATCACCAATAATTTTTGCTTCATCTCTAATACCAATTTGTTGCAATCTAATAGTACGATTAAAATGACGAGTTAATTCTTTAACTAATTCACGAAAATCCACGCGACTATCAGCAACAAAAGCAACTGTAAGTCTAGAACCATCAAAAGAATAATGAATATCAATCAACTTCATCGGCAATCCATATTTTAATGTAATTTTTTTACAATATTTAAGATCTTCATTTTTCTGTTTTTCATCAGGTATTTTTTCTAAATCAGTGTCAGTAGCCTTTCTATTAACAAGCTTTATTTCTAAATTTTTATCTACATTAGTTTTATTATCATCTTTAAAGCCGACTACTTTTCCTAATTCAACGCCCATTTCAGTTTTAACAATAACTTTATTGCCAATTACTAAATTAAATCCAACTTGATCAAAATCATATACCTTATCCCACGGCGCAAATTGTACTTGAACTATTTTCATATAGATAATGCGAAAAAAATTAATACGAAACTACGAAAATGCGAAACTACGAAAAAAAATTAATAATGCGAAAAAAATTAATACGAAACTACGAAAATGCGAAACTACAAAAAAAGTTTTTTTTCACATTTTCGCATTATTTTCGCATTTTCGTAGTTTCGCATTTCTTTCGTAGTTTCGCATTATTAATTTCGCGTTATTTACAACGAATACCTAACAAAACTCTCAATTTTTACATCACCTAAAAGATCTTTTATTTTTTTACTATCATCTTTTATATATTCCTGATCAACTAAACAAACTTCTCCATAATATTTATTTATTTTGCCTTCAAGAATTTTAGCAATTATACTTTCTGGCTTTCCTTCTTTTTTTAATTGCTCAGTATAAATTTCTCTTTCTTTGTCTAATTCATCAGTAGGCACTTGATCAGATGTTATATATCTAGGATCTGTTGCCGCAATCTGCATAGCTAAATCAACTAACAATTCCTTATCTATAATTTTATCTACAGCAACCAAAACTCCGATTTTTCCACCTAAATGCGTATATCCTGCCACTGTGCCATTAGAAGACAAAATAGAAAATCTTTTTATATCTAATTTTTCACCAATTACTCCACTCAAATTATCAATAGTTTCTTGAATAGTTAAATTGTCAAGAGATAAAGACATTAATTGTTCTTTTTCTTGAGGTTTTTTATCTATTATTAATTTTAAAACTTTATTAGCAAATTCTTGAAATTTCTCACTTAAAACAACAAAATCAGTTTCAGCATTAATTTCCATTATATATCCATTTTTAGATTGTTCATCAACTGCTATTTTAATAATGCCTTCACTAGTTTCTCTATCACCTCTTTTATTAGCTTTAGCAATTCCTTTTTTTCTTAAAATATCAACAGCTTTATCAATATCACCACCAGCCTCTGTTAAAGCATTTTTACAATCAACCATGCCTGCCCCTGTTTTTTCACGTAAACTTTTTAATTTTTCCATAAAAATAATTTAAAGTTTATAATTTAAAGTCCCTAATTCCTAAGCCCTAATTCCTAATTCCTTTCCTTCTAAAATAGCTTCTTTAATAAGCTCCATTATCAATTTAACTGCCTTAGTGGCATCATCGTTAGAAGGAACAATATATTTTACTCCAGTTGGGTTAGAATTAGTATCGCAAACAGCGACTACTGGAATATTCTTTTTTATAGCTTCAGTCAAAGCTGTTTTTTCATGCTTAATATCCCAAATAAAAATCACATCAGGTACATTTGTTAAACTTGCTAAACCACCAACATTGGTTTCCAATTTAGCAATTTCACGATCAAAATCCAAACGTTCTTTTTTAGTATATTTATCTAATTTACCAGTAGCTCTTTTTTCTATCAAATCTTTATATTTTCTTATTAAATTACGAATAACAGAAAAATTAGTTAAAAAGCCTCCTAACCAATGTTCAGCAACATAAGACACGCCTGCTTCTTCAGCAACTTTCTTTAAAGTTTTTTTAACTTGAATTTTAGTACCAACTAATAAAATAGTTTTACCTTCACTAGCAGACTTTTTAAGATACTCCAAAGCTTCGCCTAACATTTTTTGTGTCTTCATTAAATCAATAATGTGTACGCCTTTTCTAGCAGTAAAAATAAAAGGCTTCATCTTAGGATACCATCTAGCTGTGTGATGCCCAAAATGCATTCCAGCTTTTAACATTTCTTCAATCGTAGGAATCTTCATAATTTTTTTCTTTATTATTACCCAATATGGGCAATCCTCTACTGCTATAATCCTGAATACTCAGGACAAGAAAATATTTAAAGCAGTATGAGAGATTAATTAAATTAAATTAAATTAGTAAAAAACATAAAAACATAAAACATAAAATATTTAACACTTAATATGAATTATTAAGGATAAGAAAAGTCTTGTCAAGTATTATTAAATCATCTTGACAGTAAAAAAAACAATCCGATCCATAATTAAGGAATCGGATTGTTTAATAATATAAACCAAATTTTTAAAAGGATCCTTTTAAAAATCGTTCATTATTTAATACCTGCTGGAGTAGCCTTATTGGGACCTTTCGGTATTTCACCAACTGCAGCACCTAAACAATAATTAATAGTATAAGTAGTGCCATTGTCATCATCTCGAGTATATGCATAATCAGTACTAGTAGCAGCACCACAACCAGAATCCACTGGCGTTGGACTAAAAGGCACCTTTGCCATATAAATTACGCCTCCTG